>JAWUYI010000016.1:0-15560 GCA_034110885.1 Oleiphilaceae bacterium | reverse complement strand
TCACCGCATGAACATTATCGATACTCCTGGACACGTTGACTTCACAGTTGAAGTTTATCGTTCACTAAAAGTATTGGACGGCGGTATCGGCGTATTCTGTGGTTCTGGTGGTGTTGAACCACAATCAGAAACTAACTGGCGTTATGCAGATGAGTCAGGCGTTGCCCGTATCATCTTCGTAAACAAGCTCGACCGTATGGGCGCAGATTTCTTGAAAGTTGTCGACCAAGTCGAGAACGTTCTTGGTGCTAAGCCTCTTGTTATGACACTTCCTATCGGTCGTGAAGATGACTTTACTGGCGTTGTAGATATTCTAACCAAGAAAGCATACGTCTGGGATGACTCTGGTCTTCCTGAAAACTACAAAGTTGAAGATGTTCCTGCTGACATGGTTGACGATGTAGACATGTACTACGATCAGTTGATCGAAACTGCTGTAGAAGTAGATGACGACATCATGATGGCTTATATGGAAGGCGAGATGCCGACTATCGAGCAGATCAAAGCATGTATCCGTAAAGGTACTAACGAGCTTACATTCTTCCCAACATACTGTGGTTCAGCATTTAAGAACAAAGGTATTCAGTTAATTCTTGATGCAGTTGTTGATTACTTGCCGTCACCTACAGAAGTTATTCCTCAGCCGCTAACGGATGAGTTTGGTGAGCCTACTGGCGAAGTTGCTACGGTTTCTGTTGATGAGCCTTTCCGTGCATTGGCATTTAAAATCATGGATGACCGTTTCGGAGCACTTACCTTCGTTCGTGTTTACTCAGGTAAACTCAAGAAAGGCGACACGATTCTGAATTCCTTTACCGGTAAGTCAGAGCGTGTTGGCCGTATGTGTGAAATGGAAGCGGATGAACGAAATGAGTTAGACTCTGCGCAAGCGGGCGACATCATCGCGATCGTTGGTATGAAGAACGTACAGACAGGTCACACGCTTTGTGATCCTAAGCACGAATGTACGCTTGAAGCGATGGTTTTCCCTGAGCCAGTTATCTCTATCTCTGTTAAGCCTAAAGATAAAGGCTCTACTGAGAAAATGGGTATCGCGATCGGTAAAATGGTAGCAGAAGATCCAACGTTCCAAGTTTACACTGACGAAGATTCAGGCGAAACAATTCTACGTGGTATGGGTGAGCTTCACTTAGATATCAAAGTTGATATCTTGAACCGTACTTACGGTGTTGATTTACAAGTAGGTGAGCCTCAGGTTGCATACCGTGAGACGATCACTGCTGAAATCGAAGACAGCTACACGCACAAGAAGCAGTCTGGTGGTTCGGGTCAGTTTGGTAAGATCGACTACCGTATCAAACCAGGTGAGCAAAACACTGGTTTCACGTTCACTTCAACAGTTGTTGGTGGTAACGTTCCTAAAGAATTCTTCCCAGCGATTGAGAAGGGTTTTAGAGGCATGATGGAAACTGGTGTTCTAGCAGGCTTCCCGGTACTAGACGTTGAGATTGAGCTATTTGACGGTGGTTTCCACGCGGTTGACTCCTCTGCTGTTGCATTTGAATTGGCAGCTCGTGGCGCTTTCCGTCAGTCGATTGCTAAAGCACAACCTAAGTTGCTTGAGCCGATCATGAAAGTTGACGTGTTTACGCCAGACGATCACGTTGGTGATGTTATTGGTGACTTGAACCGTCGCCGTGGCATGATCGAAGGTCAAGAAGCTGGTGCAACCGGTGTTCGAATCAAAGCGAGCGTTCCTCTTTCAGAGATGTTTGGCTACATTGGTTCACTTCGTACTATGACTTCCGGTCGTGGTCAGTTCTCAATGGAATTCAGTCATTACTCGCAGTGCCCTAACTCTGTAGCAGAAAAAGTTATAGAAGAAGAGCGAGCTAAAAAAGCAGCTAAGTAGTTTTTAGCTTCTTTATAGAAAACCGCAGCTTGAGGCTGCGGTTTTTTTTTGGGAGAACGTTTCTTAAAGTATGGTTACGTTCAGGTTGCCTCAGACCGCAAAACGCGCTGGTCATCATGGTTTTACCATTACGTGCCCAGAAACTGAAACGATAAGCTGCGATAAGGTTGAGGTTTCAGAGTCCGCATCATTTTCAATGTTAGCGCTTAGTTTGTTTGGCTTGATGTGGCGACGATTTGTGCTTAACGCATAAAAGGCAAAGCAAAAAAAACGCAGTTAACACTGCGTTTTTTTGCTTCAAATTTGGTTAGCGTTGTTAGTATTATTGATAAAGGCTTGGCTCTCCCTCAGGGCGGGTTTTGAATCGTCGGTGCAGCCACAGATATTGTTCGGGGTGGATATTAATACCTTCCTCAAGTCCTTTGTTTAAGCGAGTTGCATTTACTAGCTCATCATCGCTAGGGAAGTCTTCTAATATTGGCGAATAGTACACGCTGTAATGACCGGCGTTATCTTCGCGAAACTGCGCGATCTGCAATACGGTGCAACCGGTTTCGCGTGCAATCCATGCGGGTGTTGTGAGTGTCGCGGCAGGTACACCATAGAACGGCGCAAACAGTCCTTGTTTTAAGCCTACGTCTTGATCAGGGCCGTACCAAACAAGGTTCCCTTGGCGAATGAAATCGTTCATGTCTCGAAGCTGACGTTTCGTAAAATCCACACCACTATAATATCGACGAGAGCGCTCTATCAAAGCATTGAGAAGCTTGTTGTTTTGTGGTCGGTACATGTAATTAAAGGTGGCAACACTATGCACAAGCGGTCCAGCGAAATCCATAATGCTGTAGTGTCCGCCGACCAACAATACTCCTTTGCCGCGAGCCAGAGCTTCGTCTAGGTGCTCTTTGCCATGTACGTCTAGTTTGTCTATGAACTGCTGATAGTCGCCAAACCAGGCGATCGTGCTTTCCATGTAGCCAATAGCATTGGAGATAAATGTTTGTTTAATCATTTCCTCCTGCTCGGCTTCACTTAGCGCAGGAAAGCAGGCTCGAATATTGCCGCGCGCAGTTTTGTATCGACTGCCACCAAGCTTATAGAGGCGCATGCCTAAAAATTCTCCCAGCGCCATTTTAGCTGAATGAGGGAGGCGTGAAATTAGCCAGAGCAAAGCAATCATGAGCCAAGTCGGCCAGTAGCGTGGGTGAAGAAAATTGCGGTAATAGTACTCGCGAGCGATTGGTCGCATGTCAGCTCCTGATTTGAGATTTTTGCGATTGGCGTGGGTGAGCTCAATCGCAAAGCATACTAAACCAATAGAGCGATTCTATCTAATCTCATCATTGGGAATTAAGAAGATTTCACACGATGAATCGGGATAATGTCGGCTGAACGCGTTGTTTTACTTTGTAAATACTCATTTGGCTCTGTCAGAACCTGTTTTAGCTCCTGCAGGGAGTCATTCATCATGGATGAAATTCTAACGCACGCGCCTACAGCGCTTTTCGACAAACGGCGCTCCATATTAATCTGGAACTGCAAGCCTTCAAGGCGGTCTTTGATTCGAATCGGCGCGCTCGCGATAATTTCTCGGCATAAATCTTGACGCATGGCTTCAAGCTCATCCGGGCGCTCTCGAGCTAATACCATTAGCGCATCGAAGCTTGGTAACTTGACGTTTCCGAGGGGGGTAGAGCGAGCATCGTACCCTTCAAGTTTCTTTCGATTGTTTGAAAATTCTTTCATTGTAACGACCTCTTAACTGTTACAGTTTTCATCCTATTGTTTATTTTACGTACAAAAAAAATTGTTCGAAACAAAACAAAGGTAAAAACAGCTTGTTTCAGAAGCGATTAGTACTATGTTGTTTGTAAGTATTTGTAACAGGTGGCAGTGGTGCGCACAATGCTTGGGTTTTGAAAGTAAGCATTGTTAGGAGATTTTAGCGCTTTAATTGACTAAAATGTGATCATCTCGTCATGATATCACCAAGTTCAGTGGTCTCTACTTGGTTGTGGGAGTGCGCCCTTATGGGTCATCTAGCAATATTGAAAATAGATAAAAGCGGCACCCCTTTGCGATGGATAAGCGCGGAGATGGCTGTCAACCTTGTCTGCAATGGCAAGGTCTTATGGGCTTTTGGCGAGCATACTTTTACCATGCGAGGAGGATGGAGCAAGAGTGGAAGGCGCTCGGTTATAGACCTTTCGCCTATTATTGCGGTTGATGGTGCCATAGTCAGGCACGCTGTAAGTATTCCTTTAATGAACAAATATTTGTTTCGGCGCGATCAACATTTATGTATGTATTGTGGTCAGGCGTACTCGCGAATGTCTTTGACTCGCGACCATATTTTGCCGCGTTCCCGAGGCGGTGAGGATTTATGGACGAATGTTGTCTCGGCCTGTAAACCTTGCAATCAGCGCAAAGGCGCCCGGTTGCCTGAGGAGGCAGGGATGCCCTTACTTGCGGTACCGTTCAGGCCGACCTTCTCTGAGCTTCTTTATCTTCAGAATAGAGACATTTTGGAAGACCAGATGCAGTATCTTCGTAAGGGCTTTAAGCATATGCAAATGCCAGAAGTAGTATAATCGCTATGCCTGTGGATAAACGCTATACTAAGAACTCTATTGATAAAATTTGCGGTAATGAATGACCAAACCTGAAAAAACAAAACAAAAGAAAACTCCCCGAAAACCGTCTAGCGATCCTCACGCAGTTCGAGAAGCACAGAAGTACGACAACCCAATAACAAGTCGGGAACATATATTAGAGCTTTTACAGTCTGGCTCTGAGCCTTTGACGCACCCAGAATTAGGCAAGATATTATCTATTACAGATCCTGATAGTTATGAAGCTCTCAGACGGCGCCTCATCGCGATGGCGCGAGATGGACAGCTAATCTGTAACCGACGTCAGCAATATTTACCTGCGGCAAGTGTGGCCTTACAAAAGGGTCGGGTTATTGGGCACCGAGATGGCTTTGGTTTTGTAAAACTAGAGCAGGGCGGTGACGATTTATATTTGTCGGCCAAGCAAATGCAGCGCGTATTTGATGGCGACACAGTTTTAGTGCGCGTAGATTCTGTCGACCCCAAAGGTAAGGGCCACGCCGTTATTGTTGAAGTATTAGAGCGCAACACTAACGAAGTAGTCGGTCGTATCTTTCACGAAAGCGGTATGAGCTTTATAGAAATCGAAAGCGTGCGCCAAACGCAACAAGTCATGGTGCCTGAAGGCAAGACCTTAGATGCTAAACACGGGCAGTATGTCGTTGCCAGAATTGTGCAACAACCTTCGAGAAGAGAGCATGCGTTAGCCGAAGTTTTAGATATTCTTGGTGACCACATGGCGCCCGGAATGGAAATAGAGGTAGCGATTCGTTCGCACAACATTCCAAATGAATGGCCTCAAGACGTTATCGAGCAAGTCTCTACCTTAACGCCAGAAGTTAACGAACAAGATAAAGAAAAACGTATTGATATCAGGCACCTGCCTTTAGTTACTATCGACGGTGAAGATGCCAGAGATTTTGACGATGCGGTGTATTGTGAGCGTTTACCGAGCGGTGGTTGGAAGCTTTATGTCGCGATTGCCGATGTTAGCCATTATGTGTCACGTGATAGTGCATTAGATCTTGAGGCAAACAAACGTGGAACATCCGTCTATTTCCCTGACCATGTAATCCCTATGCTGCCAGAGGTCCTTTCAAATGGCCTTTGCTCTCTTAATCCTAAGGTTGATCGTTTGTGTATGGTCTGCGAAATGGATATCTCGGCAGAAGGAATTGTTCAGCATAGCGTTTTTTACGAAGGCGTCATGCACAGTCATGCGCGTTTAACCTATAACCAAGTAGGCTGTATTTTAGAAGAGCCAGATAGCTCGGAAGGGATTCAACTGCTTGAAGATTTCGCTGAGCGTTTGCCTCAGATCTACGATTTATTTTCTTTGTACACTGCGCTGCGAGGCCAACGTACTCAGCGTGGAGCAATAGACTTTGAGACCGTTGAAACTCAAATTATTTTTGGCGAAGACCGAAAAATCGACGCTATCGTGCCGCGAAGTCGTAATGAAGCGCACAAGATAATCGAAGAGTGCATGCTCTGTGCAAACGTCGCGACAGCAGAGTTTTTGATAGCTCAAAAATTGCCCGCGTTGTACCGAGTGCACGAGGGCCCAAGCCTTGAAAAGTTAGAGAACCTCAGAGGCTTTCTGTCAGAGCAGGGTTTGCAACTTTGGGGCGGAGAAACGCCTAAGCCTTCTGATTACCAGTCTTTGTTTCAAGAGATTGCAGAGCGGCCAGATTTCTCAGTGATTCAGACGATGATGCTGCGCTCAATGAGTCAGGCGGTATATAGCCCAGAAGAAAAAGGGCACTTTGGTCTTGCCTACGATCACTATGCGCATTTTACGTCTCCAATTCGTCGTTACCCCGATTTACTCGTTCACCGAGCCATTAAATCGGTTATATATAACGGTAAGCCGTGCACTGAAGTAAAACGACCAGAAGGTATAGAAGTCGGGAAGTATGCCATGGCGTACAACCTTGAGCGCATGCTTGCCTTAGGTGAGCACTGCTCGCTAACAGAACGACGAGCGGACGATGCAACAAGAGATGTCACAAGCTGGTTGAAGTGTGAATACCTACAGCAGCATATTGGCGAAGTGTTTGAAGGTTTGATCGCAGCAGTGACTGGTTTTGGCTTCTTCGTTGAGTTGTCAGACCTTTATGTTGACGGACTTGTGCATGTGGCCAGTTTAGATGGTGACTTCTATCAGTTTGACCAGAAAAAACAGCGCTTGATTGGCGAGCGCACAGGTGCTCGTTATGGTCTGGGTGACAAGGTGACGGTGCAGGTGGCTGCGGTTAAGTTGGAAGAGCGAAAGATTGATTTAGTGCTCGTCGGCTCAGAGCCTAATACCCACAAAACGCGAAAGAAAGCAGGGCGGAACGATCGTTCGAAAGGTCGTAAGAGTGGTGCCGATGTGTATGGCAACAAATCTTCTAGCAAACGCTCTGACAAAACTGGCGACAAACGCAGTAGTAAATCTGGTGGAGAGCGTAACGCCACCGAGACAGGCCGTTCTGATACCAAGGCTCAAGGTAAAACCCAGAGTAAAGATGACAAGCGCAACGATACCAAGCGTAAGCATGATTCTGCGCCTTCTTCATCTTCTAAAAAGAAAGCCTTAAAAGTTGGAAAGGACCTCAGAGCACCGACGGTTCCTAATAAAGCGCTAAAGGCTGAATTACCTGAAGGGGAGAAGCCGCGGCGCAGAGCGAAGCTGCATGCGAAGAAAACCAGTACTTCCGACTCTGAGAACTCCGCGAATTCGCAAGATCAGAATGTTGAGACGTCTGCCGCAAGAAAACCTAGAAAGAGACAGGTAAAACCATCGTGAGTGAGCAAGATACGGTTTTTGGTATTCATGCCGTAGAGTCTTTAATTGCTAAAGACCCAAACCAAATTATTGTATTGAAGGTAATGAAAGGGCGCGAAGATAAGCGTTTGACCCGAGTACTAGATGACGCGATTAGCAAGGGTATTCGAGTCGAGTATGTGCCACGCAAAGAGTTAGATACTCTAGTTCGGGGACGCCATCAGGGTTTGGTTGCCTTGGCGCACTTGGATAAAGAACTCCACGAAGGCGATCTCGATGATTTGTTAGAGGGATTAGAGGAAACGCCGTTTTTGTTGATTCTCGATTCGGTTACTGACCCCCATAACCTAGGTGCGTGTTTGCGTTCTGCTGACGCGGCAGGTGTGCATGCCTTGATAGCACCGAAGGACAAGTCTGCCCCCTTAAATGCTGTGGCCAAAAACGTAGCGTCAGGCGCGGCCGAGCACGTCCCCCTTATAAAAGTAACGAACTTAGCGCGGACAATGAGAGCACTACAAGATCGTGGTATTTGGATTACAGGCACTGCGGGTGAGGCCGAAAAAGATATTTACCAGACCGACTTTTGCGGACCGATGGCACTCGTGATGGGGGCTGAAGGGGCTGGAATGCGGCGTTTGACTCGAGAGCATTGTGATCAATTAACGCGGATTCCGATGGCGGGCAGTGTCAGTAGTCTAAACGTATCGGTGGCGACGGGTATTTGTCTATTTGAAGCCGTACGCCAAAGAAAAATTAAAGCACAGTAGCGTTCTCGTAGTGTGGTTATTTAGTAAGACTATTCAATGTCGCTATGATCTACAAAAGGATATGTGATGGCTAGGTTGTTGTTGCTTGTTGGAATACTCTTTAGTGGTCTAGCCCTCGCGACGAGTGCCAGCGATATTAGCGAAACCGTCGTGGACAATAGTGAACAGCTTATTGAGCAAGCTGAAAGTCTATATCACCTTCTAGTCAAACAACCCTTGTTTCATATTAATGGTTCTGACGTGACAGCAATGGATCTGATTTGGATCGTTGTGGTGATTCTTGCTTCGCTTCTTGCGTCCGCGTTGATTCGCCGTTCGTTGGCTCGCCTTGTTCTAAAAAGTAGCAGCGTATCTGACTCTGCTATGTACACATTAGGACGTCTGCTGCATTACAGCATCGTGGTTGTCGCCTTCTTTATTTCGTTTTCTATTCTTGGACTTGATTATACCGAGTTGGCGATTGTCGCTGGAGCTCTAAGCGTTGGTGTAGGTTTTGGCCTTCAGTCTATTTTCAATAACTTTATTTCTGGTCTGATTTTACTTTTTGAGCGTCCCATGAAAGTGGGCGATTTGATTGAGCTTGATTCCGGCGTAAGGGGCAGAGTTAAGGCGATTAATGTTCGGAGTACGCGCATTACCACCTGGGATAATATCGATGTTTTGGTCCCTAACTCCGAGTTCATTTCTGGCAAAGTTACAAATTACACCTTAAGTGATGATGTGCGTCGTTTACATATTCCGTTCGGTATGGCTTATGGTTGTGATAAAGATCTAGTGAAGAAGGCTGCTATAGAAGCCGCATTAGAGCTTCCGAACACGCTGAATTATGGTGACTTTAAACCAGACGTCTGGTTAGTAAACTATGGCGATAGTAGTCTTGATTTTGAATTGATCGTCTGGGTGAACGGTAATACCTTACCAACCGACAAGCATCCCATCGGCATGTATCTTTGGGAGCTTGAAACGAAACTTAGCGAGTACGGTTTAGAGATTCCCTTTCCGCAGCGAGACCTGCACCTACGCAGCGCCGACAAAACAACAGTGCTTGCTGTTGAACAGGGCAGTAAAACGAGCGTCTAGTTCGCCGCCACTTCGCCAAGCCAGTCTACTTAGACTCTAATATAGATCGATATTTCTTTGCCAAAATAAGCATCACAATGCTCGCAAGTCGCTGATAAATATCACTCATAATGGCTTTGTTTGGAAGTTCGTCACGTAGAATGTCTTGTATTAGTTCAAAGCGGCTTTTGCTTTGATCATTCGAGTTGCTGATTTCACTCATGACTTGCTTCATGATCTTCGAGTAGTCTTCTTCGCCAAGTTCTAACATTAAGCCTTGAGCGTGCCCCTCGAGTTCTTCGACGCCCATAGGCTTTAGTTTTGCTACAAGGTCTTTCTCAGGCAATGTAATGATATCTTGAGTTTTTAATTGGGACATATTGCTTCCTAAGGGAGTGTTAAGCATAAGAGCTTTTGTTTAACGCATAGGGTACGAACTAAGTCTGGGAAATACTTGTGAATTTGCCGTTCTCATCAAAACGGATCACAAAACTACCCGCGATACCGTCGTGCGTTGTATATTTGCTCAGAATATTCGCTGGGAACTGAATGCTGCGTCCGTCTCGGCTTGTTGCTCGCACGAGTTGTGTGTGGCCACGATATATTTTTAGCCACTCATCCTTCGTTATTCTTAAGTCTATGACGATCTCTTGCATTTTTGTTTCACAAAATATTGAGCGCATCTAAGCGTGTTTCACGTACCAGTACTTTTCCCAGAACCGCAATACTTTGGCGGGATATTTAGTGCGACCTAAGCTCCCATTGTAACGCGCTAATGCCCGAACTAGGTTGCCTTTTTCACGCTTGATATAGTGTCTGAGAATCGTGCAGCCATATCTAAGGTTCGTTTCCATATCCATTAGATTGTCGTCTGGGCGACCTATTTCTTTCTTCCAAAAAGGCATGACTTGCATCAAGCCGCGAGCACCCACTACCGAAATCGCATACTGATTAAATGCGCTCTCAACATGGATGACAGAGATTACCAATTCGGGGTCTAAATCTGCTCGCCGAGCCTCCGCATGAACAAGCTTCAAAAATGCTAGACGCTTGCCTTCATCCTTCATATAGCGCTTTAACCTACTCGACATGTCAACGAGCCAGACTTCTGCATCAAACCTGTCTATAAAGCTCGGAGCATCGTTTAAGGTATGCTTAAGTACCTCGCGCAACTCAGGGTCGGGCGTTTGATTTGCCTGTGCAAGACTAATGCACAGGCTCAAACTTAGTGTGAGTACGAGGAATTTAAGCACAACCTAGTTTTTCACAAATCTGAGCAAAGGCTTCGTCGATCGCAAACTCTTGATTCTCTGAGTCTGAGCGACCTTTATACTCTAGGGTGCCATTCTTAATTCCGCGATCACTGATCACCACGCGATGTGATATACCCACGAGTTCCATATCGGCGAATTTGGAGCCAGGGCGCTCATTGCGATCGTCCATTAATACGTCGATGCCCTTGGCTTTAAATGCTGCGTATAGCTCTTCTGTTTTCTCGGCGACCAACTCGGACTTATGCATGTTCAAGGGTATTAGCGCTAGCTGAAATGGCGCCATTGACGCTGGCCAAATAATGCCATTGTTATCATGATTCTGTTCAATGGCTGCAGCAACAATGCGAGAAACGCCAATACCGTAGCATCCCATCTCCACGATTTTGGTTTTGCCATTTTCATCCAAAACTGAGGCATTCATTGCTGAGCTATATTTATTACCCAGCTTGAAGATATGCCCTACTTCTATACCGCGTTTTATTTCAATCACGCCTTCGCCGTCAGGGCTCGCATCGCCGGCTTCGATATTGCGAATATCTGTGATTTCGTTGATTGCTGCGTCGCGTTCCCAATTAGCATTCTGTAAATGGAAACCTGATTTGTTAGCGCCACATATAAAATCGGCCATGTGTGCGGCACTGCGGTCTACGATGCATCGAATAGGTAGTCCTATCGGGCCAAGTGAGCCAACGTCGGCGCCAATCTCAGATTTTATGCGATCTTCAGGTGCGAAACTGAGAGGTGACGCGACCCCTTCAATCTTCTCTGCTTTGACTTCATTGAGCGTATGGTCGCCGCGCACTACGAGCGCGATGAGCGGTGCTTGGCTCGCACTGTCATCTTCATTTTCTGGTTCTTCTCCGAGGACAATCAGTGTTTTGACACACTGCCTAGCATCTGCGCTTAAGAAACTCGCAACCTCTTCAATGGAATGTTGGTTCGGCGTTGCAGTTTCGCGCATAGCTGTCGTACTTGAGGGTCTTTCGCCCACAGGTGCCAGAGCTTCAGCCATCTCAATGTTTGCGGCGTAGTTGCTGACGGTAGAAAACGCGATATCGTCTTCTCCTGAATCGGCCAAAACATGAAACTCGTGTGAGGAATTACCGCCAATACTGCCAGAATCTGCTTGCACTGGACGGAAATTCAGTCCCAATCGCTCAAAAATACGAACGTATGCACCATGCATTTCGTTGTACGTTTCGTCGAGAGAGGCTTGGTTCGCGTGAAATGAATACGCGTCTTTCATGATGAATTCGCGTGAACGCATGACGCCAAAACGCGGTCTACGTTCGTCGCGAAATTTAGTTTGAATCTGATAAAAGTTGGCAGGCAGCTGCTTATAGCTCTTGAGTTCATCACGCACTAAGTCGGTAATGACTTCTTCGTGCGTTGGACCAAGGCAGAAATCTCGGTCATGACGATCTTTAACGCGCAAAAGCTCGCCGCCATATTGTTGCCATCGGCCTGATTCTTCCCATAATTCTGCAGGTTGCACCACGGGCATTAGGAGCTCTTGCGCGCCCACATTGTTCATTTCTTCGCGCACAATTGTTTCGACTTTTCGTAACACTTTGAGCCCCATAGGGAGCCAACTGTATAGACCTGAGGCTAGTTTTCGAATTAAGCCGGCGCGCAGCATCAGTTGGTGACTAATGACCTCAGCATCGGAGGGTGTTTCTTTCTGGGTGGCGATTAAAAATCGACTTGCTCGCATTGGCTATCTATATCCCGTAATGTCTTGAGAGAAGAACGAAAAAGGCTAATCATCCATCGATACTAACCGGACAAAAGGCTTGTTGGTTCTTGGTGTTTGAGCTTGAATCGTGATTCAGAACGCTATTTTAAAGAGCCTAGACTCTGGCGTATAGTCTAGATTGGAAGAATAAGAAACAAAGTTGGGGGAGTGAGAGAATTGTGAGCCTGAAAGCACAGCAAGTTGAGAGTTTAATTCGTGAATGGATCCCGATGGCTCGATTGATAGATCTTCGAGTCGATTCGATTGACTCTAAGGGTGCAAGGATACGAATACCGTTTGACGAGGCCAATAAACGTCCGGGTGGAAGTGTCTCTGGCCCCGTATTAATGGCGGCGGCTGATACGGCAATGTATGCCGCAATACTTGGTCGTTTAGGGGAAGTTGCCATGGCTGTTACAAGCAACCTTAATATTAATTTTATGCAGCGACCTGGCGAAGTCGACATCATTGCTCAAGGTAAAATTTTAAAGCTTGGCAAGCGCATCGCCTATTGCGAGGTGGACGTTTTTACTTCTGAGTCGGAGGAATTGGTTGCCCATGTGACGGGAAGCTATTCGCTTCCGCCTCGCGGAGCCTAAGTGCAGCAGAAATAAAAAGGCACCTTACAAGAGTATCTCGAAAGGTGCCTTTCTGGGGTTCAAGCTAAGCGTTGCTTCTATCTTAGGGTGGGTTGCTTAGGATGACTTGCCCATATTGAAGTCTTTCGCGCCAACTAACACCGACATGTTTCCATGTGGGTGTTTGTTTTCATACATCAACTGGTGCGAGTCAGGAAGCTCTTCATAGCTAAACGCTTTAGAGAGGCAAGGGTCTACTTTACCGTCAATAACAAGGTCGTTAATTCCGATAGATTGCTCATCGTTAGCAAAATGTGAACCCTGTAAGCGCTTTTGACGCATCCATAGGTAACGAAGGTCTACTGTTGCATTGAAGCCCGTTGTGCCTGCGCATACAACGACCATTCCGCCCGTTTCGCAGACTAAAACAGAGGTAGGGATTGTGGTCTCGCCTGGGTGTTCAAATACTACGTCGACCCCACGCTTCTCGCCAAGAATGTCCCAGATAGCCTTGCCAAACTTGCGAGCACCTTTGGTCCACTCTCCGTAAGCTTCATTATCTTTCCAATGCGGCAGCATGCCCCAGTGGTCGAAATCTTTACGGTTGATACAGCCTACTGCACCAAGCTCTTTACAATAGTCGAACTTGCTTTCGTCAGAGACGACCGCAATAGGTTTTGCACCCATTGCCGCGGCAATTTGGATTGCCATACAGCCAAGGCCGCCCGCGCCGCCCCATACTAATACCACATCGTCTTTCTTAACTTCGTTTGGCGCCCAGCCCATCAGCATGCGATAAGCCGTTGCGCCTACTAGCATGTAAGATGCCGCTTCTTCCCATGTTAGGTGCTTGGGTTTAGGCAAGCATTGGTGGTCTTGTACTTTCGTAAACTGAGCAAAGCTTCCGTAATTTGTTTCATAGCCCCAGATTCGAAAACTTGGGTCGTACATGACGTCTTTGCCTTTTTGCTCCATCTCGCAGTTCTTTTTCCAAGTCCCGCAATGAACAACGACTTCATCGCCAACTTTTAAGTTGGTCACGTCTTTGCCGACTTTATAAACAATGCCTGAAGCGTCTGAACCGCCAATGTGGAACTCTTCGGGTTCCCCAGCCTTATTGCGAGCGCCGATAACGTTTATAGGTACACCGAGTCCAGCCCATACGTTGTTGTAGTTGACGCCGGCAGCCATGACGTAGACCAGCACTTCATCGTCTGCAATGCTAGGGGTGTCGATGACTTCTTTTTTAAACGCTTGCATAGGCTCACCAAAACGCTCGGGGCGAATCAGCCACGCGTGCATTTTTGAAGGTACTTCTCCTAAGGGAGGGGCCTCAGCGATATCATATAAGTCTTTGCTCATTTTCTTGTCCTCAAGGTTATTTTAAATTTCTAATTCTTATGTTTTTTAACGGACAACGATGCTCGTTAGAATTGGCTAAAGAGGTGCAACATGGGTCATGCATTATTCTTATAATCATTTTTTTGCATTGATCTAGCATTACAACGGAAAAAACTGGGACTGCCGTTGATGCTGTTCTCAAAAATACTGTTGCAGTGCCAAGTAGATGGCTTTCCTCAATGCGATTTCAGCTTCTTCATAACTAAGTCCGCTAAGATTGGGCGCGGTGTCCCCTAACATAACTTCGCCGAATTCGCCGAAGCTTTGATGTAGCCATTTTTTTATAAAGTAATCACAGATGGTTTGGTCTTTGTCTTTGGCTCGCTCCGATGTTCGCTGCTCAGTGACGTAGTCGGCGAGCTCGGTAATGCCCTTTCTATGCAGAGCGCTGCACATAAATATGGGCGTTTCTTCGCTTGTGCCTGGTGCGGCAATTTTCGCTATTTTTAGGCTTGAACGTAGCAAATGTTTGCTGCTCTTGGATAGTTTTTCTTCATCGCACTTGTTGATCACGAAGCTGTTGGGTACTTCCATTATGCCAGCTTTCATGAACTGGACTTGATCGCCTGCAAGAGGCTGCATGACGAGCATCGTGTGATCGGCGAGTTGCTGAACTTCAATTTCACTCTGGCCAATACCAACGGTTTCAATGATGACGAGATCAAAGATATGGCTGAGTAAACGATGGACTTGATAGCTGAGCCTGCCCATCCCGCCTAAATCTTGGTG
Organism: Oleiphilaceae bacterium; assembly: GCA_034110885.1. Lineage (GTDB taxonomy): Bacteria > Pseudomonadota > Gammaproteobacteria > Pseudomonadales > Oleiphilaceae > PZPK01. The sequence continues at coordinate 762 of JAWUYI010000016.1, read as the reverse complement.
AGATGCCTGCGACCGGAAGAATAAGCGATTATCGCTAAGAGGGAAGTTAACACGAGTGCGATCTCCTAGCAGGGCTCCGCCTGACTCGACGCTAGACGGGTCAATAGCAAGTACGGCAATGCTCATCTCTGGAGACTGCTTTAACAGAGCTTGGCACAACTCCCCAACCAAGGTTGATTTACCTGCACCAGGGGTGCCTGTAATACCCAGGGTAAAGGCTCGTTTATTGTCCGTTTGCTTTTCTAGTGACTTAATAATGCCGTGACGTAACACGAACTGGTTCAAATCCTGCCTTTCAAATACAGAAATCAAACGCGCGATAGGCCATTTTTCTAATTCTAAGGCGCTTGTTATTAGCGCCTCATATTCTGAGCTCAATGACGCATGTAATGTGCCGTCAATCGACTTGAGTTCTTTCAAAGATGCGTCAAGCGCTTTACTCATGCTTTGCTTCCTGCAGTCAGCGTTGATTTTTTTTGCTCGATAATGATGTCCATGATTTCGCTCATGACGCGCATTAAATCAAAATCTTTTGGTGTGAAAATTCGTTTCACGCCTTTTTGATGTAAGGATTGAAAGTCTGGTGTAGGGATGATGCCACCCAAAATAACTGGGATGTGCTCTTTCGCGCCATGAGACTCTAGCTCGTTAAAAAGCTGGTCGATAATTTCGTTGTGAGAGCCAGATAATAAAGAGATGCCGATAACGTCGACATTTTCTTCTAAAGCGGACTGGACGATGTCACTTGCACTGAGTCTAATG
>JAWUYI010000015.1:0-12712 GCA_034110885.1 Oleiphilaceae bacterium | reverse complement strand
TTGACACCATGATTAAAGATGGCCTTTGGGACGCTTTCAACGACTACCACATGGGCATCACAGCCGAGAACATCGCTGAGAAATTTGAGATTAATCGCGAACAGCAAGATCAATTTGCACTGTCCTCTCAAAACAAAGCAGAGGCCGCACGCGACTCGGGCCGCTTTGATGATGAAATTATTCCTATTGCTATCCCGCAACGCAAAGGTGATCCCGTTATATTTTCACAAGACGAAAACATTCGATCTGGCGCAACCATTGAAAGCATGACAAAAATGCGACCTGCATTTAAGAAAGATGGATCAGTCACCGCAGCAAATGCATCATCCTTGAATGACGGTGCCGCTGCAGTTGTTGTATGCAGCGAAGAGAAAGCGCAGGCTTTAGGTCTAGAAGTTCTTGCCCGAGTTAGTGCATACGCGAATGCAGGCGTTGATCCAAAAATTATGGGCACAGGCCCTATTCCTGCAAGCCAACGTTGCTTAGAAAAAGCGGGGTGGTCAGTGACCGACCTAGACCTAATCGAGGCTAACGAAGCATTCGCTGTACAGGCTTTATCGGTTAACCAAGGAATGGGCTGGGATACAGAAAAAGTAAACGTGAACGGTGGCGCAATTGCACTAGGCCACCCTATCGGTGCCTCAGGCTGCCGAGTTTTAGTCTCACTAATACACGAAATGATTAAACGAGACGCTAGTAAGGGTCTAGCCACCCTATGTATTGGCGGCGGCATGGGCGTAGCCTTAGCCGTAGAGCGATAAACAGTGTTTAATATTGTACTGTTTGAACCCGAGATTCCGCCGAATACTGGGAATATTATTCGCTTGGCAGCCAACAGCGGCTGCCAACTGCACTTAATCGAACCCTTAGGCTTTGACCTTGATACCAAAAAACTTCGCCGCGCAGGACTCGATTATCACGAATTTGCTGCGGTAAAAACCTATGCAAACTATGACGAGTTTCTTCAGAAGACCGCGGCAAAACGTATCTTTGCTTTAACAACTAAAGGTACTCGACCTCACTCAGGCATAGAATATCAGCCAGACGACTATTTCTTATTTGGGCCCGAAACTCGTGGCTTGCCTGAGGCAGTGCGCGAGCAGGTAGGTCTTGAGAATTGCATTAGAATTCCAATGCTCAAAGACAGTCGTAGCCTCAACCTGTCTAACTCCGTAGCAATCATCGTATATGAAGCTTGGCGCCAGCTAAGCTTTGATGGCGGTGCATAAACCTTACGGAACCTGAAAGCAAAACGCCCGGACACAAAAAAACCTCTCAAAGCCAACAAACATAAGTTTTAGCCAGAGAGGTTTAGTACCGCAAAAAAGCTTAATTAACGGTAGATTGCTCTGCTTCTTGCGCTGCCGCTTCTTGAGCTTGCTGCTGTTGCTTTGCAATAGCCTGAGCGAAGATCGCATCAAAGTTAACTGGCGCTAGCATCACCGCTTGAAAGCCGCCTTTAACAACGGCCGCGTCAATTGTTTCTCGCAAGTATGGGAAAATAAGGTTTGGACATACCGCACCAACCGTGTGGTGCAGCTGCATACCTTCAAGCCCTTTGATTACAAACAAACCTGCTTGCTGAACTTCTACAATATACGCTGTCATGCCAGCAACCGAGGTAGTGAGCGTCACCGTAACCGCGACTTCATGGACGTTTTCTTGTACCACTTTATGACGGGTATTTAGATCCATTTTCACTTCAGGCTTCCACTCTTTTGTGAAAATCTCTGGTGAATTAGGTGACTCAAAAGATACGTCTTTCACGTAAACTTTTTCTAACGCAAACCCAGCTTGCGGGCGCTCCTGAGTTGCTTTTTCTTCGGCTGTTGCTTCAGTGCCTTCTACTGGGTTCTCATTCTCAGACATGTGTAACCTTCAATTATTAAAATATTATCTAAATTCGACCGCCACTGGCGCCATAGAACTACAAATAATATGTTCTACCCCCATCAATGACGAGTGCACAGCTCTCTTTTTACGCTTAAAAACCACAATATTTGTAAAACTTTGAGCACGCTGCGCTTGCTACGCAAGCATAGCGTCTAATTTTCCGGCTTGCTCCAAAGCAAATAGTTCGTCGCAACCACCTACATGCGTCTTGCCGATCCAAATTTGAGGAACCGTATGACGCTTACTTTTGTCCATCATTTCTTTTCGAAGCGCATTGTCACCATCAACGATTAACTCTTGAAACTTAGCGCCTTTCTTTTGTAACAAGGACTTAGCACGTGAACAAAATGGGCAAAAACGCGAGCTATACATTACTACCTGATTACTGCTGGCCATACACCTATCCAATCAATGAACTAAAAAGACTCAGAGCGCTTAAACGCTAAATACTTACTGACACTTAACTTAAAACATAAGCACTTAAAATATCAGCACTTAAAAATAAGTCCTAAAAACAAATCACTTACGAACGAGAGGCATATTACTACCCTTCCATTCTGAAATACCGCCCGCTAAACGACACACATGCTCGTAGCCTTCAGCTTTAAGTAATTTACCTGCTGTGCCTGAGTGCTGCCCCATTTTATCCACAATAATGATGCTCTTGTCTTTATGCTGACTTAGCTCATTAGCGCGATCCTTCAAAGATGCGAATGGAATATGAATTGAGCCCGTGATACGACCTTCGTTGAAATCTTTTTTATCTCGCACATCAACAATGACAGCTTCGTCTTTGTTCAGCATCTGCGTGGTTTCTAAAGGGCTTAAGCTACGGCCCGACTTTGCGCGTTCTGTCCACCACAAAGCGAACAACAGCGCCACAAACAAACCAGACAACTCAATGTGATTACCTACAAACTCAATAAAACGATCCATTACCCAACCCTTAGCATGTGAATGCCGCGCATTATACACAAGCCCTTGCCCTGATCACACTAGATTGAGTCGCCATCAAAGACAAATAACGTTAGAATTGGCGCCTATTTTATTGGTATGTGGTAACAGAGAACGAATAGCTTATGGGCAAAAGTACAACAGCACTTATTATTCTTGATGGCTGGGGCTATCGCGAAGACAGCGATTACAATGCAATCCAAAATGCGAACACACCATTTTGGGACAGCCTGTGGACCAATCAACCTCATACTCTAATCGCGACTTCTGGCATGGCCGTTGGCCTCCCAGAGGGGCAAATGGGCAACTCTGAAGTCGGCCACATGAACTTGGGCGCAGGTCGCATCGTCTACCAAAACTACACCCGTATCACTAAAGATATCGCAGACGGTGTATTTGACGAAAACCCCGTACTTTGCACAGCGATTGATAAAGCCATAGAAAACAATGCTGCGGTGCATCTAATGGGCCTACTTTCGCCAGGAGGCGTGCACAGCCACGAAGGTCATATTATTGCGGCTATCGAACTTGCCGAGAAGCGTGGCGCAAAGCGTGTATTCTTACACGCATTTTTGGACGGTCGCGACATGCCACCGCGAAGCGCTGAACCTTCAATTAATAACCTTGACGCCTTGTTGCGAGGAAAAGAGCTTGGCCGCATTGCCAGCGTTATAGGTCGCTATTATGCGATGGATCGAGACAACCGTTGGGACAGAGTTCAAAAATCTTATGCGCTTCTCACAGAAGCCAAGGGTGATTTTCAATACGCATCTGCGATTGAAGCGCTTCAGGGCGCCTATGCGCGCGATGAGAATGACGAGTTTGTTGCCGCTTCGGTGATTCAAACGGCTACGGAAGATAGCGCTGCAATTAACGATGGTGATAGCGTGATATTCATGAACTTTCGGGCAGATCGAGCACGTGAGTTAACAAGAGCCTTCGTCGACAGCGAATTTAACGGATTCGAAAAGGCGAAAGCTCCGGATCTAGCGGACTTTGTTATGCTGACCGAATACGCAGCAGACATAAAAGCCTCCTGCGCCTACCCCCCGAATGCGCTGCCAAACACGCTCGGCGAGTATATGCAAACCCTCGGCAAGACACAGTTACGTATCGCCGAAACCGAAAAATACGCACACGTCACATTCTTTTTCAGTGGAGGCCGCGAAGCTCTATACGATGGAGAGTCACGAGAACTCATTCAAAGCCCAGACGTTGCAACGTACGATCTGAAGCCCGAAATGAGCGCACCAGAATTAACCGATAAATTAGTCGAGTCTATTAAATCTGGAAAATACGATCTAATCGTTTGTAATTATGCCAATGGCGACATGGTTGGACATACCGGAAAATATGACGCGGCAGTCAAAGCTGCTGAATGCCTAGACGAGTGCGTAAGGCGCGTCGCGGAAGCCATCAACGAAGTACAAGGACAATGCCTGATCACTGCAGATCATGGTAACGCGGAGCAAATGCTTGATCCAAAAAGTGGTCAAGTCCATACCGCTCACACCACTACGCCTGTCCCCTTAGTATATGTTGGCCCGCGACAACTTACCTTAAAAGAGGGTGGAAAACTAAGCGATGTAGCACCATCACTTTTAAACTTAATGGACTTAGAAGTCCCTCAAGAAATGACGGGTTCAAGCTTAATTGAAGTCAGCTAGGCTTTTCTCATAATAAAATTTAAGCGAGTAATTTTGTATTTAGGAAAGCTTACAAACTTGTACCGCTCAGCAAATCGATTTGCACGTCACACCATGCTCGCCTGCCTGCTTTTTGCAGGCAGTGCGCTTGCGCATGGCGCGAGCCAAGAACAGTCTGAAGCGCAGCTCGCCGAACTAAAAAAGAATATTTCTCAAATAAACAGCTGGCTTAACAAAGCCAACAGCGAGAAGTCAGGGCTCGTCAATCAACTCAAAAACCAAGAAAAGTCGATCGCAAAGGTTAACAAGGATATTCAATCTTCTAAAAAGAAAGTTCGTGAATTATTAAGTAAGTTGAATGAACTAAATTCCGACCTTGCCGCACACAAACGCTCACTCAAGACCCAACAGTCTTTTCTTATCCAAGAGCTACGGGCGCTCTATTTAGAGGGCAAGCAACCCGCGTTAAAGAGCTTACTCGACAGTAACGACCCCCAGACAAGCTCTCGCTATTTGCGCTACTTTTCGTACTTACATGAGGCGCGTAACGAAAAAATCCAAGCCTACGAGCACACCCTAGAAGCCCTGCAAGAAACGGAAAACGACATACTTCGCCAACAAGCCGAGCTCAAGCAAACTCAGGCAGAGCAAGAAAAAAAGCGCAAAAACCTCAAGCAACAAAATGCAGCTCGAAAAACCACCTTGGCAAAACTGCAAGCAACCATTTTAAACAAGGCCCAAGAACGAGATAGGCTCACCGATGACCATAAGCGCCTTGAAGCGCTTCTCAGAGAGGTTGAGCAGGCCATCGCAGATATCGAAATCCCTACTGAAACAACCCCTTTTAGCCGCCAAAAAGGTAAACTAGCGTGGCCAACTCGTGGTAAAGTTATTGAACGCTTCGGCTCCCGCGTGGCACAAAGCCAACTGCGATCGAACGGAATACGCATCAACGCGGCAGACGGCTCTGCCGTGCAAGCAGTGCATTATGGGCGAGTGGTTTTTTCAGACTGGTTACGCGGCTTTGGCCTGATCATCATCATTGATCACGGTGAAGGCTACATGAGCCTATATGGGCACAACAAAAGTTTAATGCGGGACACCGGTGACTGGGTGAACGCTGGCGATATCCTAGCCTACGCCGGAAGTAGCGGAGGCGAGACTCAAAGCGGTCTATACTTTGAAATACGACGCAACGGTAAGCCAATCAACCCAAGCAAATGGCTTAAATAATAAATTCAGGAAACTGTGAATGAACCATAAACTGTTAATTACTGCCCTCGCGCTCAATATGTCTTTGAGCCTATTTAGTTATGCTGAGGACATAAAACCAGATTCCGAGGCAGTTGAAGCTGACTCAAGCGCTCTTGAGCAAAGCCTGAAAGCAGATACTGCTGAAGCTATGGCAGAACCTGAGAAACAACTTCCGCTTCCATTAAATGACTTACGTAAGTTCGCCGATGTATTCGGAAAAATAAAGCATGACTACGTTGAAGACATTGACGACCAAACTCTACTTAACTATGCGATCAAGGGTATGCTTTCCGGCCTAGACCCTCATTCCTCTTATTTGGAGCCCTCAGCCTTTACTGACCTCAAAGAAAGCACATCAGGCTCTTTTGGCGGGCTAGGAATTGAAGTAGGCATGGAAAATGGTTTTGTAAAAGTCATTGCCCCTATCGACGACACGCCCGCTCAGTTGGGCGGCATTGAAGCCGGCGATCTAATTATTGAACTCGATGACAAGCTCGTTAAAGGCATGAGCTTGAACCAAGCGGTCGAAAAAATGCGCGGCGAAATTGGCACACAAATCAAATTGAAAGTTGTGCGATCCGGAGCTCGTGAACCATTTAACCTAACTCTAACCCGAGCCGAAATCAAAACCCCGAGCGTACGCTCAATGACCCTCGGTGAGAACTATGGCTACTTACGTATTTCACAGTTTCAAGCAAAAACGGGCGACGACTTCGCGAAAGGCCTCGCTCGCTTAAATGAGGACTTAACAGAGTTGCGCGGTTTGATTATCGATTTGCGCAACAATCCCGGCGGCGTTCTCCAAGCATCGGTCGCTGTGGCGGATCAAATGCTTGAGGAAGGCTTAATCGTGTACACCCAGGGTCGTTCCAAAATCGCAGAACTTAGCTTCAGCGCAACACCTGGCGACGATACCAATGGCATTCCAATTATTGTACTGATCGACGGTGGCTCAGCTTCCGCATCAGAAATTCTAGCAGGAGCGCTGCAAGATCATGGCCGAGCTGTGATAATGGGCACCCAAAGCTTTGGTAAGGGTTCAGTACAAAACATCTTACCACTGGATTCAGACCATGCTCTAAAACTCACCACCGCGCGTTACTACACGCCCAATGGGCGGTCGATTCAAGCACAAGGCATTGTTCCAGACATCGAGGTAAGTCGTGCGAAGTTAAGCGACAAACAAACTCAAGACCTATATCGTGAGTCTGATCTAGCAGGCCATTTGAGCAATGGTTCCTCGAGTGAAGAAGCTGAATCGGATGACGAACTGGATTCAGATGAGACACGACGTAGAGAACGTCTTGAGAAAGACTTTCAACTGCAAGAAGCGATTAGTCTGCTTAAGGCGATCGATATCTTGAAAATAGAAATCTAGAAGTTACTCACCATGCGTTATCTTAAGCTCCTGCGGCGCCTCATCGCCGCAGGCTTTATTGGATTTACAGTTTTTAGCGCTAGCAGCGCGTTTAGCCAGTACTCGTCTGCTATGAATAACGCGCATATAAATGAGAACAACCCTGCGCCCCATAAAGCAGCCACCCCCTACCCAACTATCGCAATCATCATTGACGACATGGGCCATCATCATAAGAAGGGTCTTCTTCTTGTAGATATGCCGCACCCAATGACCTTTGCCTTTCTCCCTGGCCGCAAACATACACAGCGCCTAGCAAAACTTGCCTATCAATCTGGCAAAGAAATAATGCTACACGCACCAATGGAAACCGAACATGGTTTTGACCTAGGAAAAGGTGCTCTCACCCAAAGCATGAGTAAAAGTGAGGTTCAACGTGCTCTGCAAGAAAGCTTAGGAAGTATTCCTTTTGCAATAGGCGTCAACAATCACATGGGCAGCGCATTAACCGCAAACCAAGAAATCATGAACTGGGTAATGCAACAGATATCTCAGAGCCCTGTTTACTTTGTGGACAGCAGGACCTCTGCCAATTCAGTAGCAGGGCACACAGCTCAGCAGCACAACATCCCTTCCCTGACACGAGATATATTCCTTGATCATGAGCAAAGCGAAGAATATGTCGCCACTCAGTTTGACCGTTTAATCGTACTCGCTAAAAAACAAGGAACCGCCATTGCAATTGGGCACCCGCACGACGTAACGATTCGTTTTCTCGCCTCCAAACTACCAGAGCTCGGGGAACAAGGAATCGCCCTTGCGACCGTAAGTGGCCTATGGCAGATCCGTAACCCCTACACTGCTATGTTTAGCGAGCCCAGCCTCAAGAAAAATAAAGCTATCGCAATTTCTGGAGAGTTCTGAACTAGCGACTATAATTGCCCCACTAATCGCTTACTAAGCATCGAGAAGTGGGGATATTGACAGTGATGACCAGCTCAAGCTCTAACATATTGTTCAAAGACAACAAAATATCGGTAATTACCTTCTCAACGAAAGACGCTTCGTTCGCCATTCCGTTAGACCAGGTGCTCTACATAGAAAAAGATGTTAAACGCAATATTAAACTCGACGAACTCGAAACGTTTAACCACGAAGTAATTACCTATCAGAACGCTACCGTCGAACTCTACGATTTCAACAAACTTATTGGTTCAGAAGACTATCGTAGTCGCATGAAAGTATTGAGGGGCCAGTTAGATGATTTCAGGGACGAGTACGATTCTTGGACTGAGAATATCGAATCCGCAATTCAGGCGGAAACGCTAGCCCCAAGTGCACCAACTAAAGTTGTAGAGTTCATTAAATGGACCCAGCAATTTCAGAATACAAATACCGACCTAAAAGAAGTCATCCAAAGTTTAGCTGAGCCTGCAAAAGACCTGGTAAAACAGCTTGATAAAATCGCTCATGCCTCAGCAAATAAAGACTACGCCATGCCGATATTCAGACGCACGATTGATGGCTCCTATAAAGCAGTTATGCATCAAATCGAACAAGCTCAAGAACGAGCAGAAACAAGCGTAAGACCGATCATTCTGTTTGTTGAACATAACAATGGTCGCATTAGCGCTTTGCGCCTCGATAATATCAATGACATCGTAAGTTATGACTGGAAAAACTTCAGCCAAGACGACTCATCAGACGGGCTAATGAAGCATCGACAAGACGACTATTCGATTGAAGGATTTTTAAGAAATGATGACGAAGCGCCGCTAATGCTAATAAATTGCAAGGTAGGCCTTACTCAAGAAATTCAAGCAGAAGCCGTTGCTTAACCCTTAGCTAAACAACGACTCCCTAAAATAGTAACCAACGCTTACAGCAAGTTTTCTATAACCTGCGCTAAGCCTTCAGCTTTCGTATTATGCTCAAGCACACGCTTTAGTTCGCCATTACTATCCATCACAAAGTAATACGCCGTATGGTCGACGGTATACTGACTCGGGTCAACAACCTCACCTTCTTTCGGCTGCTGGGCGCCAGGCAATGGCGCTTTAACAAAATACGTACCGTATTGCTTTGCGATCGCGTCAGTTTCTAGCTTAGAGCCCCTCAAAGGAATAATATTTTTATGGAAGAAGGCGGTATAGTCAGCCAATACATCTGCTGTATCGCGTTCTGGGTCGACCGTTACAAAGAGCGCCTTCACTTGAGAAAACTTCTCACTGCTATTTAAGGCGTCCCGAATAACCGTTAAACCCAAGGGGCAAACATCTGGGCAAGATGTAAACCCGAAGTAAAGCACGTAGGGCGATCCGCGCAAAGATTGCGTATCAAACGGTTCTTCACCCTGCATCAAGCTAAAATCACCCGCAGGTAAATAAGCCGCTTTCACATCTTTATTCTGCTCGCCCGAAAATTGCTGATACACCTGAAAACTCAAAACACCCGCGATCAAACACGAGGCTATAAAGATGAATTTCTGCATGCTTTGTATTCGCTTCATATTGTTCTACTTACTCTATTATTTGTTGTGCGTTATCTTGCTTGTTAAGTCCGCATAAACAGTGAAAGGTTCGCCAGCATAGCTGTACTGAAATGTCAGCCGCCAAACCATATCGCTACCCGTTACGCAGACAGGAATGATTCCAGAAAGTTCCACAGAGCGCTGCAAATCATTACTAAGAGGCACTAAAGCGTGCTGACCCATAAACATATCACGCCCTTCTAACCATGCCGAAACAGGCTTCATTCTTTCTTGAGCACTCGATTGAACTCCCGATTGAGTTGGCTTCGTTAAAAAAGAAAACAAAAGTGGTTTCAATGCAGGAAGTTGTTTTGGCTCAATGTTCAAATACACGTTATGAGTCATCAGTGAAATAGAACAAACGGACTGATCGTGCGTGCACGTCATCTCTTGAGCAACAGACCAATCCTCCACCGCCACCCCAGAGTAAGACGTGCCGTTCAAACCCAATCGTTCACTGAGCACTTGCACCCAAGCAAAGGGGCCAAAAACAACAGGAATAAGCCCAATAATCACAACACTAACAAGCGCCCCGAAAAACCTTCTTAAAGAGGCGTTTTTATTCGACACCCCGACTTACTCGGATGAAAGTTTTATTTTATAGGTCACACGCTTACCTTCGACCTTAGCGCCAGCTTGGTAAACATTGTGAACCGGCGGTTCGTTAGCAATATTCCCCATCGTAGCAATGGCTATTTCTCCAACTTCGCTTTCAAGAAAAACAATCTTCTCTTGTTTATTAAGTACATCGAAGAAAGGATAGCCGCGTTGTTTTGTAATTTCAGCGCAACGCTTCAATGCAAATTGATTTACTTGTTTCCAGGACACCGCGCCCGCTTCTGTATATTCAACATAATAGGTAGTCTTATCAATTTGTAGATCACGATAACCCGCCACACCATCCTCTGCCGCTCTATAGGTTGTCACGCATGCCGACAACAGGGCAACAAGACTGCATACAATAAACACTCGAAAACTCTGAATCACTCTATTAAGCCTCTACTCTCTCACTTATTTAAACGTTTACGATGCGCGCGCGAAGCCGTGTGCATCCCAAAACTCATGCGATGCCTTTAGTACTTCTTGAGGCGCTTCATTCTGCGGGTAATGCCCCACTCCTGCAATGCCGACAGATTCAGCGTTGACCACAACCGACTTAAACCGACCCAGCATATGAGCGCCAGAAATGGGGTCATCTAGGCCATCAATTAAGCGCATGGGACGCTCGAACTCAGTCATTGCTGACACCCACCTTTCTCTGTTCCTTACACGCTCACGCATATAGTGAATCAATTTAGGAAGAACAATTCGGCCATTATTCTGTTCAAGTAGTTGCCAATGTACACGCAAAACGTCCTCGCCTAAATCGACCGTACATATCTTGGAAAAATTCTTTCTAAAACGCTCATACGATGCCAAACGTGCGACCAAACTTCCTAGAGGGCTCAACAATAATTTCTGCATAAATACAGGTTTGTGCGTTTCAGGAAATAAGCCGCCATTTAAAAATATACAACTTTCGATCATCTGAGCTCGGGCCAGGTTATCACGAGCAAGTAATTCCTGAGCCACAGTATCACCATAGTCATGTGCCAGAATATGATGCCGCCCTACCCCTAGGTTTGAGAGCAATGCCTGACATAGGTCTGCCTGTAACATAATGGAGTAATGTAAGTCTGTTGGTTTTTCGGTCAAACCAAAGCCCAAAAAATCAAAACACACTAATCGAAAGCTTTTTTCGAGATCATCCCACACATCCTTCCAGTCCCAAGAAGACGTTGGAAAGCCATGCAGCAACACTAGAGTCGGCTTGTGCACCTGTTCAGTGTCCCGATAAAAAACCTGATGGCCACAATAATCAAAAAAGCGCCCAGCTTTGCGCCATGCCTCTATCGACCAATCATTATTTCCCAAGACCGTTTTCTGAGCATTTTTTACTTCAAGCACTCGCTACTCACTTATTGTTATTTCACCGCAGGCCTACTTTAGGGCATAGCGCCTTAAAAATCACCCGCTAAGAATCATCCTTCGAAAATCAACCAAAGAACACCAAGCCTTTGATTTAGATCAATTACTAGCAATCTCATAAATTCTCGACATAACGACTTGAGCTAAATCAATTTGCCTTCGGTTGAACCCACGTAAACTGCGCGCCATCTTAAATACTTAAACATACAACATTAATTGAAAAAGGAAGGAAGTCTCATGGCTAAGACCCCAATTAAGCTTTTATCTACCGTTGGCCTAGCTGCAATTGCTACATTTTCTGGACACACGCTAGCGTATGAAGCAGGCGACATCATTATTCGTGGTGGCGCGGCCATCGTTGAGCCAAATGAGTCGAGCAGCACGATCTTTATCGAAAACCCTGCGTTAGGTGATACAGGGATCGGTAATATCAAAGTGGGTACCGATACACAGCTAGGCCTTAGTGGCACCTACATGTTCACGAGCAACCTAGGCTTAGAAGTTCTCGCCGCAACACCATTCAGCCATGATATTAGCTTGCCAGCTTTGAACGAGAAAATCGCATCAACGAAACATTTGCCACCAACGGTGACACTTAACTGGCACATGAATGAGCCAAGTGCAAAATTTCAACCATACCTAGGCGTTGGTTTTAACTACACAGTATTTTTTGATGAGAAAGTTACTCCTGCACTTGATAACGCGGGAACCTTTGAAGCACTTGCAGCGGCCGCGGCTGGAGCCCCTGTGGGGATCACTAGCGTTAACGACACATCTATTGACCTAGATGACTCATTTGGCTTAGCGGTTCACGCAGGTTTCGATTATATGCTAACCGATGACCTAGCTTTAAACCTTTCGTACTACCGTATCCAGTTAGATACCGACGCGACCATCACTACGAATTCAAATGCGGGACCAATCAAAGCAACAGCCAAGGTCAACATCGACCCATCTGTTTACATTGCTGGTATCAGCTACCGCTTTTAATTCATTTATAAGCTAGTTAAACTCCTCCAAAAAGGCCTATGCGTTGCACAGGCCTTTTTCTTTGCGCGCAATATATAGCGACTCACTAGAAAAACAAAAAAGGACACCTAAGCGTGAAAC
>JAWUYI010000014.1:0-19010 GCA_034110885.1 Oleiphilaceae bacterium | reverse complement strand
GCCGTCTTCTAAGCCATCCCCGTCAGTGTCGCGTCGGCTAACTTTAGTTCCCCATGCCAGCTCTTCCGAATCCCACAACCCCTCCTGATCTTGATCGTCCATAAGGGCGGGTGTCTGGGTGTTTTCCTGGTTACTAAGAGGATCAGTTCCGCGCAAACGCACCTCATAGTAATCATCGTTGCCATCCCCGTCAGTATCGTTTTTAAGAGGGTCAGTGCCTATACTGGTGTCGACGAGGTCACTTAAACCATCGCCATCTGAGTCGTCTTTATTAGGGAATGAGTAGACAGAACTAAAAGCCAAATTTAGTTCGTCAATGTTCGCTATTCCGTCACCATCATTGTCATCAGGGTTACCCTGATCAATAGCGCTGCAGGCTGCGTCATATGCAAAGTAATCTTGGCTATTAGGAACACCATCGCCATCTGAGTCTACATCATCCGCAGAATTAAGTTCATAGCCTGCAAAATAATAGGCAGAATTCACAAATCGAGGCGGAGGCAAACCATCATCAGGATACTGATCCTCTTCGGCTAATACCAGTTCGACCACATCCCCAGGACTTAATCGAGAGAGGTCATATGATAAATCTATTGCAGAACTATCAAGCTTGCCATTTAGATACCAAAAAATATCATATTCCTCTAAAGCGCCTTCAGTAAAATCTGTGTAATCGATAATAAGCTTGCCTTGTTGCTCCAACAAAGTATAAGTCGTTGATAACAGATCAACATCTGGCCTAGCTACAACTGTTTCGGAGGTAAACCCTGATCTTCCGCCATAGTTATAGGCATAGCTGACTTTAAGCGTTTCACCGAATGGAACACTTTCATTGAAGGAAAACGAACCTAGATTTCGACCACGAAAGTCCTTGTAAACAATACCGCCAGCCGTCCATTTAGGTTCAAAATATTCCGTCAAAAACTGTTCGCTTGATGTAGGCGTATCGAGAGAGGCCGAAACAATGTTTCCAGTTATAGTTGCCGGACCAGACAAAGTAGGACTAAAAGAGTCAGGGTCTCCAATCGCGATCGTTAGTATCCGCTCCAACTCAACGAGTTCGGCTCCAGCATCGTAAAACACAACAGCCTCAATTATATCCCCGTAAGCGATTGATGCGTTGCCCAATAAGAATGGAGCACTTTTGGAGCGACTAACCTCAAAGAATTCCGTTACATCCTTATTATTTAAAAGCCACGCCACACTAATATATGAGTCAACACTCTCAATGCTATTCCCTTGCGCTCCAGTCACAACCAAGACGTCGTCGATTTCTCTCGTATTTCCCTCCGCAAACTGAAACCCAGAAACGCCAAAAACGGGAAACACCCCTGTGAGAATATCCTTTGCAGGAGCGCCATATTGCAAACGAACCGTCAGCAAGTCACCTAATTGGGTCTGGCCTACTCTCAGTTCTTGGGAGCCATTCTCTGTCCTCAAGTCTATAATTGCTGCAGACACACTAGGATCATTTGCATCAGGCCGATTTATAACCCAACTAACCGTTAACGCTGAACTAATCTCGGACGGCGGCTTGCCTCCCAAAAGAGCTTTAACAGAATCCCCAGCTGCTGGATAACTAGTAGACAGAGTAAATTCCAACGACTCAGCGTTAGCATCGTATATTCGCTCTATGTCATTTTTATGAGGTCCTGCTCCTGCAAAGCTATAGGTGACCCAAAGGCTATCTCCTAGCAAAACAGGCTGCGTTGCAATCGTAAACTCGGGCACGCTTTCACGAAAAAGAACCTGTGTATATGTTTGGCGGTCAACGAAATCAATACGTCCTGAATCAAAAATCAAGTAAAAACGAGAACCTGTAACATTAGGAACAACATAAAGAAGGTCAGTTGCGGCCTCAAGAAAGAGCGAGCCGTCAAATACCTTTGACTCAGTGTTATAGAAAACGATTAGGCCTAAACTTTTATCAAAGAAATACTGGGTATCAATATCCGAGAATTCGCCATCAGGAGCGTCTAGATCGGTAAATATGGTCTTATAGCACGCTTTACTCGACTCAAGTGGGGTCGTTGGACGCGCACTTAAAGCCCAAGTATCGGGGTCAGATAACTCTAGGTTTTTATCAAAACTCGAGCTATAGAAACCGCCAAGATCGATGCCTTCGGAGTACGCACTACAGTTTATATCATTAGGGTATACATCCGTAAAATCAGGAACTCCATCTTGGTCAGAGTCCATATCTTTGCCGATAACATATTCGACCACTTCTACCGAGTTGTTTGAATTGATTTGCCTTACGGTCAAAGCCAGTTTATCCCCATAACCAAACTCTGAAACGCTACTAAGGTTATTTGAAACCTCGACGAGGCCTTCCCCATTAACTTCCCATAAGGAAAACACGCCTCCATCCAAAGAATCAATATTGACCGGATCGCCGACAGTCAAGTTCGTACAAATCGCGTACGCCATACATAAATCGTCATCTGTGACAATATGAACAGATACGTCAGCAGCTGGCGATGGCTGACTAGGTGCCACTTCAAATTGATAGTCGTTAAGCGAAAGAACTTTAACCGTGACGATAGCATCATACGCTTGAACAGGGACTTTATCAGAGCTGAATCGACCATGAATACGGTACGTTCCGGGCACTGAGGCTTGCGCAAGAAAACCAACATTGGCGCCATCTTGCGGCTCAGTTATTACGAGATCTCCACCATTAGGCCCGCTTAAAACTGTCCAATCATCAATTATAGAGGTGCCCAACTCTCCAACACTCAAGCATGGAGATAACACACATTGACCCCGAACAGCTTCAACAGCAACTTCAATACTAAACTCACCGCTAAAAGGCATTACCAAGTCACTTACCGCACTAAGATCAGCAGACCATATCCCTGGGTAATCAGTCGCCAAATCGCTTGTGCGTGTTGGATCGTTTGGATAAGCATCATCATTATCTAACACTCCATCTCCGTCAGTGTCTAGCCCGCCTGCAGGGCGTTTAAACGAAAAATCTGAGGCAGAAACAACAATTTCTGAAGGCTCAGATTCAGGATAGATGGAACTAAACTCTGTTTTGAGAACCTGAAAGATAGACGATACGGGCAAGCCTGTTCCAACTATAAAATAATCATCACTTGGCATGGCGGCCATTGCAGAGATAGCGGGCAGACTTGAAAATTCATCAAGTGATAATTCACCACTCTTGCCGTCAACCTGATTATCTGTAAGATCTTTAGCTATCAAAGGAACAATAGTTTCCAAACCAAAACTAGTGCTTTCTGATACTTGTAACAAGAATGCGGCAACGTACTCATTTACAAACCTCATCGCCACCGCTTCGCTTTGAGTCTCAACCTCAAGTAAAGAAATATCGGTAAACTTATAAGATGAGTTAAATATGTTTATTGGGCCGACAAATGAATTGCCTAAAAAGCTGCGAACTAAAACCTGCGAACTGTGATCAAGCTCATCTAGAAACTTCGAGTCAGAAAAAATGTACTCTTTGCTTGAGCCGATATCCGAGATAGAAGACGACTTAATCCACTTTGCATTATACACAAGAGCTTCACGACTTAACTGAAGACCAACAGTGCTTAAAACGCTTACGGTTCGAGCAGGAGAAACCAACGATGAATCCCCATAACTCTTAATCAAGTCATCAGACAAACGCTCATCATTAATATTATATACAAGCGAGCCATCGTCAAACCGCAGAAACTTGTCATCTAAAACAAACCGTTGAGCTTTATTTTCTGCTTGGTTATCGCCCCACCCCTTTATTACTCCTGTGTGGAATAGCGTATCAAGCTCCTTGAACAGAGAGCTCTTGCCGGTGTTAATATCTGTCGCGCGTGATGCTTCGGCCACCACATAGACAAAGCCATTATAATCTTCAAACTCTACACTCTCAGACAGAGACTTCTCATCAGTCACTCGAGACGCGACCCAATTCAATGGTTTCTTCGTGTTAATATCGATCTCTTCGTTGATAAAGGCATCATCTAAAGCGTTAGGTAAGCGCGTTTCGACATCAGTTACAAAGTCATCAAAAGCAATTTGCGTGGAGGCCGCGCCTACCAAGATAGGAGATACTGGCCAGTTTATGAGGTCATGTTTTTGCCTTAACTCTTCAGCCACAAGAGTTACGTCGACTATTGAGTCTAATACTGACATAAGTGCAGCGATTAAATTCGGGTTGCCCTCTGCCTGATACGCCAGATCAATTGCAGACTTTGCCTCCATCAGGTTGACCGCAGCAGCGACTGCATCCTGAAGCTGAATCAGGTTTTTTCGGCCAACGAGATCACTTACAAACCAGTTTTCTCTTTCGCCCTCATCAAAGATACTATCCAGACTAGAAATCAACGACTGAATATTGGTCTCTTTTGCCCTCATCTCTCCAAGCGCAGAAAAGAACTCATTCCAACCCTGTAACTTGTCTGGGCTTGTTTCATAAGGGTAAAATTCTTGCGCGAGCCTTTCTAAGGCTGCAAAAGAACGATCAGACTCTTCAAGCTTAAGCCACTCGCCAGTCAGTGTAGGTATGTCATCCAAACGCTTGCGTATATCCCCTAAACTGGCATAAGTATCAATCAGATTCTGCACCAAATCTTTATGACGTTGGTTTGTCTCTTTAGCAACAAAGTCCGTAAGTAACGATTCCACATTAGCCAAATCGCCCTCTTTAGCGACTGCAGCTTTCAATAGATCAAGCGTTCCTACGAAGGCAAACTTGTCGATTGCAGTTTGTAGAGAAGACAATACTTCCGCGTCATTTTCAGAGTGAAATTGCAGGACTCCCGATTCATAACGCACCCCACGCTCACTAAGCAAATCAAAAAATAATTTACTTGCTCGATTGATCACGCCAATCTTGCGTTCTTGAAGATCCACCTTATAGAAATCAAGTTTGGCGCCAACTAAGGGCCCCTTAACAGCATTAGCTTGAATAGAGAGAGGAATGTCGATTTGCTCGACTTCATCACTTTGAAGCGCAACAAAATGAGAACTGCCGCCGCCGCATGCAGTTAGAAGGGTTGATATAAGAAGAACAATAAATAAACGCGACATGTAAAGCGTGCGATCTGCCATAAAGAAGATTTGCATCCGTTATTGAGCTCAAAGCCCAAATAAGTCTTAGAAATACAGTAAGTAACGGTATGCTACAAAATAGGAAACTTGGAAACAATTGGAGTGCAGCGGAAGCGTGAACTACTAGACTAAAAGGCCGGACGCACTTCAAAGAGTGCGTCCTTTTTACATTTTTTTAAAAAATTCTATTCAAGCCATTAAGCGCTGCAACACGATATGCCTCTGCCATGGTTGGATAGTTGAACGTTGTATTAATAAAGTAATCTAAGGTGTTTGCATCACCTTTCTGATTCATTATGGCCTGCCCGATATGCACGATTTCAGCGGCTTGGTCCCCGAAACAATGTATACCTAAGATCGCTCGTGACTCACGATGGAAAAGAATTTTTAACATCCCTACCGCTTCGCCCGTAATCTGTGCGCGCGCCAAATCTTTAAAAAACGCCTGGCCGACTTCGTAAGGCACTTTTTCTTCCGTAAGTTCGCGCTCTGTTTTACCGACCGAACTAATTTCAGGGATGGTGTAAATTCCGGTAGGCACGTCATCTACAAACCTAAAGTAACGATCCTCATTCAAGGCAGATGCTGATGCTCGACCTTGGTCATACGCTGCGCTTGCAAGCGCAGGCCAACCTATCACATCACCAACGGCATAGACGCCCTCTACATCCGTTCTGTAATGGTCATCTACAGTAAGTTGACCTCTAGAATTTGGTTTCAGTCCAATATTATCAAGCCCCATATGATCCGTATTGCCGCTTCGTCCATTACACCACAAAAATGCATCGGCCCTGATACGCTTTCCAGACTGGAACGTAATTTCAACACTTTTATCCGTCCCGACAACAGACTCATAGGCCTCGTTGTGACGGACGAGTACACCGTTATTGCGCAAGTGGTAACTTAATGCGTCTGAAATTTCATCATCCAAAAACGACAATAATTTATCGCCTGGGTTTACCAAATCGACCTTCACGCCAAGCCCTGCAAAAATCGACGCATATTCACTTCCAATAACGCCCGCACCGTAAATAACCATAGTTCTTGGTGTGTGGCTTAGTGTTAACACTGAATCACTGCAATAGATACGACCATGACTAAAGTCGACATTGGCTGGTTTGTAGGGACTAGATCCGCTTGCGATAATGACACTTTCTGCATGCAACACGTCAGAAGACTGGCTGCCCTGTATCTCAATGCGATTTTTATCTAAGAAGAATGCACGGCCATTGTACAAATCAATACGGTTACGAGCATAGAACTGAGTCCTTAGCTTTACCTGCTTCGATATGACTTTCTCAGCACTCTTAAGCACTCGCGGAAAAGAAAACCAACGTGGCTCTCCAATATCACGAAACATCGTATTTGTGTTGAAGGTAATAATCTGTTTGACAGAATGCCGAAGCGCTTTTGAAGGAATGGTCCCTAAGTGCGTGCAATTACCACCGACGACCTCCTTTTCTTCAATGACAGCTACTCGTTTACCGTGCTTAGCCGCATTCATTGCTGCGCCTTCACCGGAAGGCCCACTACCAATAACCACTACATCATAGCGAAACTCTGCCATAAAACTGCTTTCCCCTGCTAAAAATGTTAATCAGACTTAAACTTAGTATTTTTTACTCGCGTCGTAAGACAGTTCGTCGACCGAACCATTAAGATTTTCAATTTCCTTGTCACACTTTGCTGGATCGCCCTTGCAAATATCACACGCCACGTCCATTCCTAAAGCGCTCATCCCGCCACACGAACCGCTGATCGGTTTATTGCTAAACACAACACCAACTGCCATCATAGCCATAAGAATTGCCATTACGACAAAAACAATCAGAAACAATTCCATAATTTAACCCTCATAAAAGCTTTCTTTCCCGAGACTCAGCCCATCACATTGCAAGCCGATCAAAACCTGGGCTCGAAAATGCTTCAAAGTCGCTCTCTGTGCGCACGATAAAATAGGCATCCAAATTATTCTGTTTGGCGAACTCAAGCGCAACATCAAACCCCATTGCGTTTAATGCCGTCGCCCATGCATCAGCCAACGCACATGACTCATGCACAACGGTTACCGAAGCCAAATTAGACTGAATGGGGTAGCCAGTTTTGGGGTCAATAGTGTGTGAATACCGAACACCTTCTATTTCAACAAAATTTCGATAATCCCCAGAGGTCGCCATCGCTTTATTCTCTAGATTTACAATAGTATATGCTTTTCTTCCGCCAAAATCAGGCTGTTCAATACCTAGTCGCCAAATTTTACCGAGCTTATTACGACCTCTAGCAGTCACCTCACCGCCCACTTCCACAAGGAAGTTAGAATACCCAGAGTTTGTTAGGAGTTCTGCTACTTTATCCACCGCATATCCTTTAGCGACAGCCGAAAAATCGATAAACCCAGCCCCTAACTTAGTAAGCGTGCCGTCCTCGGCATGTACCGAAAAGTGCTTCATTCCAGCTTGCTTGAGAAGGCGGTCAACCTCTTCTTTACCCGGCGCACTCCCAAGCTCTTGAGGGCCAAACCCCCACCTCGAAACTAGAGGCCCAATACTAGGGTCAAAAAACCCCTCGCTCTCTTTGAACACACTCATTGAAAGATCCAGCACCGTTAAGGTATCAGCAGACCATTGAACCGACTGCCCAGCGATGGCTGTGTTGAAGCGCATCAACTCGGAATCTGGCTTATACGTGGACATTAGTTGATCAACTCGGGCTAACGTTTCACCCACTTCAACATCTAGCACGCCCTGCTGGGCGGTACTAAGCGCTTCAGGGGTAACGACCTTAACAGAATAACTGGTCCCCATGACCGCGCCCTGAAACACGAAAGACTGCGATTCACTTGAACATGCTGCTAGAAGTGAAATAACAACAGCGCTGAAAATCCAACTCACAAAACTGATGTGCATTTAAATCCTCATTTTCAATCAATAAGAAACAAAAATGCCAGACTTAGTCTGGCATTTTTAAGGGCGGGTAGATCTAACCACCAAAATCGTCTAAGAGAATATTCTCATCTTCGACCCCGAGACTTTTTAACATCTCTATTACAGCCGCATTCATCATTGGCGGCCCGCACATATAGAACTCACAGTCCTCTGGTGCGGGGTGGTCCTTCAGGTAATTCTCATACAAAACGTTATGAATAAACCCTGTGTACCCTTCCCAATTATCCTCACCTTGAGGATCCGATAACGCTGCATGCCAAACGAAATTATCTTTCTCTGACGCAAGCTGATCGTACTCTTCTTGGTAAAACATTTCGCGCAAGCTTCGCGCGCCGTACCAAAATGAGATCTTCCGGTTTGAATCAAGACGCTTAAGCTGGTCAAAAATGTGCGAGCGCATTGGAGCCATACCAGCACCACCACCTACGAATACCATCTCAGCTTCCGAATCCTTAGCGAAAAACTCACCAAATGGGCCGTAAACAGTCACTTTGTCGCCTGGCTTAAGATTGAAAGCCCAAGAAGACATTTGCCCAGGAGGTAAATCAGTTCCTGGAGGCGGAGAAGCAATACGAATGTTGAATTTAACAACACCCTTTTCTTCTGGATAGTTCGCCATTGAATAAGCCCGAATAACGGTCTCGTCAACTTGTGACTTGTATTGCCATACGTTGAACTTATCCCAGTCACCACGATATTCTTCTTCAATATCGAAGTCTTTGTAATCGACCGTGTGCGGAGGGCATTCTAGCTGGACATAGCCTCCTGCGCGGAAATCAACGTTCTCACCTTCAGGTAAGCGTAGCGTCAACTCTTTGATAAACGTCGCAACATTTGGATTCGACTCTACCGTACATTCCCACTTTTTGACGCCAAAGACTTCTTCCGGCACTTCAATCTTCATATCTTGCTTGACCGGAACCTGACATGCTAAGCGCCAGCCTTCATTCTCTTCTCTGCGCGTAAAGTACGTTCTTTCCGTTGGAAGCATACCGCCACCACCTTCAAAAACCTTACATTTACACTGTGCACACGTGCCGCCACCACCACAAGCAGACGAAAGAAACAAACCTTCGCTCGCCAGGGTCTGAAGCAACTTTCCGCCAGCAGGCGTTTTCACAACTGAGTCTTGATCATTGTTAACCAAGATTGAGACATCGCCGGAGCTCACTAACTGAGCACGCGCTGCCAAAATTACCGCAACCAACGTTAATACGATTACGGTAAACATTACAACGCCGAGTATCAATTCTGCATTCATATGATTACCTATTAGTTCCTATTCTACTAACCTTGGGTTAAAGCGATATGCCGCTAAATGACATGAAACCAAGCGACATTAGACCTACAGTAATAAAGGTTATTCCTAAACCTCTAAGGCCTTCGGGTACATCACTATACTTAAGTTTTTCGCGAATACCTGCCAACGCTACAATAGCTAACGCCCAACCGACACCTGCACCAACGCCATACACTAAGCTTTCGCCAAAATTGTAGTCCCGCTCCACCATGAACAATGATGCACCCATGATTGCGCAGTTAACTGTTATCAAAGGTAAGAACACACCGAGAGCGTTGTAAAGATCCGGAAAATACTTATCCAAGACCATCTCAAGAATCTGAACTAACGCTGCGATAACACCGATATAAGTCAGCAGGCCCAAAAAGCTAAGGTCTACTTCAGGATAGCCTGCCCAAGCTAATGCACCCTCTTTCAGCACATACGTGTAAATGAGGTTGTTAACCGGAACGGTTACCGCCAAAACAACAACGACGGCAATACCAAGACCCATAGCTGCCTGAATTTTCTTAGATATTGCTAAAAACGTACACATCCCCAAGAAGAAGGCCAACGCCATATTTTCAACAAACACTGCCTTTATAAATAGGCTTAGATAATGTTCTAACATTAGAAGGCCTCCTTAACACTATGCGCGGACATCTTATAGTCTGGCGCTTCGACCTGCTCTTTTTTCCATCCTCGAAGAGCCCATATAAACAGCCCGATGATGAAAAACGCGCTTGGCGGCAGCAATAACATACCATTTGGTACATACCACCCACCGTCATTAACAGTCGCTAGGATTTCTATACCAAATAGCTTGCCAGAACCTAGCAATTCGCGGAAAAACGCCACGAAAACTAGAATCACAGCGTACCCCAAACCATTGCCGATGCCGTCGATGAAACTCATGCCTGGGCTATTCTGCATTGCAAAAGCCTCAGCGCGACCCATAACGATACAGTTCGTAATAATCAAGCCAACAAATACAGAAAGCTGCTTTGAAATTTCGTAAGCATAGGCTCGCAAGACCTGATCAACAACGATAACCAAAGTAGCGATGATCGTCATCTGAACAATAATACGAATACTTGAAGGGATCTGGCTTCGGATCAATGAAACGGCAAAGTTTGAAAGTGCCGTAACGATACAAACTGCTAAGCCCATTACAACCGAAAGTTCCATACTTGTTGTTACAGCTAAGGCCGAACATATGCCAAGAATCTGTAACGCAATAGGGTTGTTACTAAAGATGGGCTCAAACAAGACTTGCTTTGCAGTAGTTTCGCTCATTTTAAGCCTCCTTTCGCAAACGATTTAAGAATTTTTGGAAACCGTGCTCACCCGTCCAGTACTGAATCAGGTTGGATACACCGCGGCTAGTTAGAGTCGCTCCGGATAAACCGTCTACTTTGTAGTCAGCGTCATCTCGAGACCTATCAACTGAACCTTTCACGACCTCCAACTTCGGCTCATCACCTTTATCGAGATCATAAACCTTTTTGCCAGGCCACAACCCTTTCCAGTTAGGGTTATCAACTTCACCACCCAATCCAGGCGTTTCAGCATGCTCATAAAAGCCAAATCCAACGACCGTATTTGCATCATTTTCTAGAGCCAAAAAGCCGTGAAGCGTAGACCAAAGCCCATACCCGCTAACAGGCAGAATTATCGTCTCGACGGATTCGCCATTTTTAACCAGATAAACCTTTGCAACGTTCACACGACGTTTGATACCAGCAATATCTTCGCTACCAACGATCGACTGCGACAACTTTGGGTCTTTCGCAGCTCTGCGCTGGTCATATGCTAATGCAGCATCTTTACCAACAACGCTAGGCTCAACATACAAGCCCGTATCCAGGTCAACCAGCCTAGGTTCAATTGAAGAGAAACCCTGCTCAATTTCTTCTTTGCTTGCCCCAGCTTTTAAAAGGCCGGCAGCAGCAAGAATGTTAGCTTTCAAGTTAAGCGCTTTGTTCGCTTGTTGAATTGGCTTCAATGCAACCACTGAACCCGCAACAATAATCGAACACACCACGCACAACAGAAACGCTACGGTAAGTGTTTTACCCATAGTTTCTTTACTAGACACGTGCAACCCTCCGTTTGATGTTAGCTTGTACCACTAAGTGGTCAATGAACGGAGCAAACAGGTTTGCAAACAAAATTGCTAGCATGATGCCCTCTGGAAACGCGGGATTCACAACACGAATAAGTACCGTCATTACACCAATCAATGCACCATAAGCCCATTTACCTGTATCCGTCATCGAAGCCGAAACGGGGTCTGTTGCCATAAAGAACATTCCGAAAGCAAAGCCGCCAATGACAAGATGCCACCAGAATGGAACTTCAAACATAGGGTTTGAATCCGACCCGATCAGGTTTAGCAATGTTGACATCGCAACCATACCGAAAAACACACCCAACACGATTCGCATAGATGCAATACGCGTTGAGAGCAATACGATACCACCGATCAATATGGCCAAGGTCGATGTTTCACCAACAGATCCTTGAGTTGTACCAAGGAATGCATCGAACCAAGTTAATTGACTCGTTATATTCTCTACTCCGCCAGCAGCCGCTAGGCTTAATGCTGTCGCACCTGAAAAGCCATCTACAGCTGTCCAAACCGCGTCACCTGATATCTCAGATGGGTACGCAAAATAAAGAAATGCACGACCAGTAAGGGCTGGGTTAAGGAAGTTCTTTCCAGTCCCTCCGAAGATTTCTTTACCTATTACAACACCAAACGAGATGCCCAAAGCGACCTGCCACAAAGGAAGATCAGGAGGACAAATCAAAGCGAATAAAATTGACGTTACAAAGAAACCTTCATTAACTTCGTGCCCACGTACGGAAGCAAACAATACCTCCCAAAATCCACCAACGATAAACGTTACTGCATAAATAGGGAGAAAGTATGCTGCGCCGTAAACAAAGTTATGGAGCAAGTTTGCTGGGTCGTGACCTATAAAGAAAAGACTATGAAAGTCTGTAGGGATCGACGCCACGCCAGCTGCAATAGCTGAGTTAGCTTGAAACCCAAGATTCCACATCCCGAAAAACATTGCAGGAAAAGCACAGAACCATACTGTGATCATCATTCGCTTGAGGTCGATACCATCACGAACATGAGCAGTCGTTCTTGTCGTACTTGATGGCGAGTAGAATATCGTATCTACCGCCTCGTACAATGCATAGAATTTTTCGAATTTCCCGCCTTTATGAAAGTTCGGTTCGATACTATCTAAGAAAGTGCGTAAACCCATGCTAACCCTCCTTCTCAATACGAGTCAGGTTATCTCGTAAAATCGGACCATATTCATATTTACCTGGACATACGAATGTACAAAGCGCCAAATCCTCTTCGTCGAGCTCTAAGCAACCCAAAAGTTGAGCTTGCTCAGTATCACCGACAATTAACGAACGCAGTAACTGTGTAGGCAAAACATCTAAAGGTACCACTCGCTCATACGCCCCAATCGGGACCATTGCTCGCTCGCTACCATTTGTAGTTGTTGAAAAACTAAATAGCTTTCCAGGCATTAGCTTCGAAAGGTAGATGTTCATGACCGAGAACTTATTCAAACCCGGAGACAGCCAACCAAACATCTCTCGCTCCTGAAGCTCAGGAATAACGGTAACTTGATTCGCGTAGCGGCCCAAGTAATCGACTGTGCCTCGAGCAGTTCGCCCACCAAAAACAGAGCCACTGATCGTGCGAGCCGATTCTGAAACCAGTTCACCTTGAAGAAGATCGCTTACGCATGCGCCAAGGCGCGTCCGCACGAGTCTAGGCGAACGAACACCCTCTCCAGACAAAGCAACAATTCGCTCCGAAGGAAGTTCACCGTTAGTAAATAGCTGCCCAAATGCAATAACGTCTTGATATGAAACAGACCAAACAGTTTTTGTTGCACTAACGGGATCTAGAAAATGAATGTGCGTTCCAGCATTGCCAGCGGGATGCGGACCAGAAAACGTTTCAACGGTTATCTGTGGAGAGCTCGGAACTTGCGGCTCTTTACCTGCCTCGGAACAAACAAAAACGCGCCCTTCAGTAAGCTGAGTTAACAACACCAAGCCGTTTTTAAAATCTTCAGAAAATTCTGAGATTACAACGGATGGGTCAGCAGCTAGAGGGTGGGTATCCATAGCAGTGACAAATATGGAATTTGGCAAAGAATCAAGCTCAGGAACTTTGCTGAACGGACGTGTACGGAACGCAGTCCATAAACCGGAATCTTGGAGATTCGAAGCGACTTGATCACGTGTTAAGCTCGCCAGATCTTGCGCGCTATACTTCTGAAAGCTAATCGCGTCATCACCCGACACTTCAATCACGATAGATTGAAAAACTCGCTTTTCTCCGCGATTAATCTCGCTGACCGTGCCACTTGCAGGAGCAGTATATCTAACTCCTGCTGTTTTCTTGTCTTCGAATAACAGTTGGCCTTTTTTCACTTGGTCGCCAACCTGAACAGCCATAGTCGGCTTCATGCAAGGATAATCAAAACCTATAAGCGCTACTTTGCCTACCGTTTTGACATCAGCAATTTTTTGTTCAGGGGAGCCTGTTATCGGAAGATTGAGGCCTTTCTTTATTTTGACCATTCATCCCGCCTAAGCATAAATTATTCGTGAATTTTCCACCTTGTTCGGCTTAACCATCTGAGACTGCGAGCAACACTGCTCCAGCTATCCAAATGGACTCTTTCATCAAAGCCCAGAAAAGGTGAACCAAAAAATCGCGCCAATTATAAAGATGCGCCTCAAAATATGCTACTAGCTATACGAAATAAAGCGGCGCTTTAGATGCGCAAAGCTCGCATAAATATAGACAATAACCAAGAGTCTGCAAAATGAGACTACAAATAACGCTCAAAACACTCATTTTGCAATGTGAAAAAAAAAACCCCGCTTTGCGGGGTTTTAAAAGATTTCACCTAAAACACGGGCGCAATCAAGCAGAAGCAGGGAATGTAAGGTAATTAATACCAGCCATCTGATTCGCTATTCGAACCACCTGAGCACTGTAACCAAATTCGTTATCATACCAAACGTAAAGTATAACTCGCGAACCGTTCGCAATGGTTGCCTTAGCATCAACGATACCTGCACGGCGCGAGCCTACAAAATCACTGGATACAATTTCATCGGAATTGACAAAATCAATCTGCTTAGCCAGCTCAGAATGCAAACTTATCTCACGAAGATACTCGTTTACTTCTTCCACCGTCGTATCGGCTTGAAGATTGAGATTAAGTATTGCCATTGAAACATTAGGCGTTGGTACTCGAATAGCATTACCGGTCAACTTACCGGCCATCACTGGCAGTGCTTTAGCAACTGCTTTGGCTGCACCCGTTTCTGTAATAACCATATTCAAAGGAGCACTGCGCCCACGGCGCGTTCCCTTGTGATAGTTATCGATCAAATTTTGGTCATTTGTGTACGCATGAACTGTTTCGACGTGACCATTTTCTACGCCATACTTATCATTGATTGCTTTCAGAACTGGGGTAATCGCGTTTGTCGTACATGAAGCCGCAGAAAGAATCGTGTCAGAATCTTCAATATCGCTATTATTGATACCGAAAACAACATTCTTAATATCGCCTTTCCCAGGAGCCGTTAGCAACACTTTCGCCGCGCCTTTAGACTTAAGGTGCAAGCTTAAACCTGCTTCGTCACGCCATATGCCGGTGTTGTCCAAAATGATTGCATCTGAAATTCCGTACGCCGTGTAATCAACCTTATCGGGCCCATCGGAGTAGATCACTTGAATACAGTTACCATTTGCTATGATCTGATTGTTCTCGTTATCGACACTAATAGTGCCTTCGAAAGGGCCATGCACCGAATCGCGACGCAATAGACTTGCTCGCTTTTCTAAATCATTCTCTGCATTGCCTTTACGAACAACGATGGCTTTCAATCTTAAGTTGGCACCACCGCCCGCTTTTTCGATCAATATTCGCGCTAGCAAGCGACCAATACGGCCAAAACCGTAAAGCACTACATCTCTAGAATGCTTGTTGTGGCCTTGCTCTTCACCCTGACCAACAATAGAACCTAGCTCCGACTTTAAGAAATCCTCTAAGGAAACATCAGAGGCTTGATCTTTAAACGCGACAGCCAACTTACCGATATCAACGCGGGCTCGACCCAAGTCGAGTTTGTCCATGACTTGCAAAACAGCTAGCGAATCCAGCGCGGACAGTTCTTTGTTCTCAACCTGACGGACGAAGCGATGAGACTTCAACAAACCAATCACTGACTGATTTATAACAGCCCTGCCGTAGATAGAGGTCACCACATTGTTATGGCGGTACAAACGACCAATGATAGGAATCATCGCCTCTGCAGCGGTTTCACGTTCGGTCCAATCAGTAAAATAGCTTTGAATGCTCTCTGTATTCACGCTTCACACCTCTTTATATGTGCGCTAGAAAATGGGGCTGTATTATCCCGATTCATAAACAATTTGGCAATCTTATTGCCAAGATTGATAATTTTTTTGATCATTTCGACTAATCTCATCCCTAAAACAAAAGCAGAAAGAAAAATCACCTTCAAAATTACCTAATTCTCATACTGTTGCTAAACTTAGCGAAAAGGGCAACTCACACACATAACGGATTAAGAGTACGCGCGTGTCAAATATCAGTGCACTAGTCGTAGACGACTCATCAACGTCACGAATACTACTTACAAAAATCCTTAAAAAAATGGATATTCACTGTGAACAAGCATGTTCCGGTGAAGACGCGCTGTCACAACTAAGTTGGTTTCACCCTAACTTTATTTTCTTAGATCATTTAATGCCTGGAATGGATGGTTTCGAAACACTTAAAAAGCTTAAGGCAAGTGATCACACGAAGCACATCCCTGTCATTATGTACACTTCACAACATGCGCATACATATTACGAAGAAGCCCATAGACTCGGTGCAGCAGGCGTTATTTCAAAGCAAATCGATAGAGACAAACTTTATTTAATGCTGAACCGACTATGCTTAAGCGCTCAAAATGAAAGTGATGTACCCACTGTTTTTAACGAAGTGCAAAAGGAACTAAGTAGCGAGATTGAAAGCGGAGCTCACAGCGCTAAACTGTTTGCCCGAATCTCTACACTTGAAACAGCCTATGAGGAGCTCCACGAGGAAAATAGAATCCTCAGACTTGAGCTAACGCAATTTAGAGTTCAACAAGAAGAGCTCCAACATAAGAACCAGCATTTCTCAACACCACAGCTTATTTTGGCTTCGTTTCTAGCGCTGTCACTTTTTGGATCGACGTTCAGTTGGTTTACTACACAAAAAATTGAACAAGGCTACCAAGAAACCCAAGTTCGAATTCACCAAGTAAATGACCTGATTGATGAAATCATTCAGTTACTTGAAACCCCATCAACACCTTAAACAAGGCGTGCATTTTGAGTAATCGCAAGTTAAACACTCTTTGCAATCAGCTCAAGTTTCTTGTCGTGGATGATTTCGAAAACTTTCGAACATCACTGCGGCTAATGCTAACAAGCTTTGGCGCATCATTTGTCGACACCGTGGCAAATGCCGACCAAGCCTTGAATCAATGCAAGTTTACTTCTTACGATGTCATTCTTTGCGACTTTAACCTTGGTAGCGGAAAAAATGGCCAGCAAATACTCGAAGAGCTGAGAATCAAAAAGCGCTTAAAGCGCACACACCTTTTCGTTATGATCAGCGCAGACACTTCGAAAGAAGCAGTTTTGGGAACCCGCGAGTATCAACCAGACGCATACATTGCGAAACCTGTTACACGCAATACGCTTGAAGAAAGATTGCTTCAGCTTTTAACGCAACAAGCTGCATTAAAGCCGATCAACAGAGAAATCGACTTGGACAACGCAGCAAAAGCAATCAGCTTGTGTAAACAGGAAATCGAGCGAAAGACCCGCTACCGTTCATGGTGCCTGCAAACACTCGCAGAGCTTTATTTATCTCTTGGTGACAACTCTAGCGCTCAGAAGATCTACAGCGACATCCTTGCTAATCGGCAAGTTGATTGGGCAAAGCTGGGCCTTGGCAAGGTCTTATACAACACGAATAAATATCAAGAAGCCAAGAGTCTTTACAGCGAAGTGGTAAAAAAATCGCCTTATATCGTTGAAGCCTACGAAGGTGTCAGCGAAACCTGCCTAAAGCTCGGCCAACGTAAAGAGGCACAGACCGCACTCGAAGAAGCCGTAAGCATCTCCCCAAGAATGGTAAAAAGACAATGCAAGCTGGCCGAACTTTGCATCACGAATAACGATCTTGTCGGTGCTTCAGGTGCATTTCGACGCGCCGTCACCTATGGCGAAAATTCTGTACACGAAAGCCCGTCCCTTTATTTGTCGTTTGGACGCTGCTTGAGCGAACTTGCTACAGGCGATCAAACTCCAGCGGGAGAGTCCCTCGCCGCAGAAGCCGCCAATGTTACAGAAAAGGTTTTTTCCAAATTCTCATACGATGAAGATGCTTGCAACAATGCTCTACTGGTTCAAGCTCGCGTACACGCTGGCCGCGGGAGAATGGATAAAGCGAAAGAAACACTAGAAGAAGTTGAATCATTACTGGATAACGATACCGTAAGTGTTGATACCGGCCTAGAACTGAGCCGAACGATGTACGCGGTGGGCAACTTAGAAGAAGCCGAAGCGCTTCTAATTGAACTTTCTCAGCGCTTTGAAGACAACCCAGAAGCCTTGGCATTAATCGAGGCGCTCATGGATGAACCCGAGTCTCTAGAAACACGAATTAAAGCAAAAAGCTTTAACAAAACAGGTATCCAGCTGTTTGAGAAAGGCAAGCTCAACGAAGCGATCGAGGCCTTTAACTCCGCCGTCCAGCTAACACCTAAGCATGCAGCACTAAACCTCAACCTTGCTCAAGTCACCCTCCGTAAATTTCAAAATGAAAATGATACAGAGACACTAGACATAGCCAGGCAGTGCTTAGAACGAATCAAACACATTCCGAAACAACATAAGCAGTATCGACGACTTCAGCACATTAAGAACAGCCTTGCAAAAAATCCACTTGAACAATAGGTACTTTCGTGAGCAAACAAGAACTAGACTTCTCGCTAATACTCGCCTCTGCAGTGCACGACATGAAAAACTCTCTGGGCATGCTTCTGCACTCAGTCGACCAACTTTGCGACCAACTCCCCGACTCTGAGCAGCAAACATACGACACCAATACGATTCGTTATGAGGCTGAGAGACTCAACAGTGACCTAATTCAACTTTTAGGTGTGTACCGTCTCAGAAACAACCGCCTGTCCGCTCACTTAGACGAGCATTATTTGGACGATATACTATCGGAACAGATAGCCCAGTACAGAAAGTCATTAATGTCAAAAGGGATTGAGCTAACAACCACTTGCGACCCTAGCCTTAGCTGGTACTTTGATCGTGAACTTGTGATAGGAATCATTAACAACGCAATAAACAATGCGAGTCGCTACACTAAAGGAGTTGTCAACGTAAGTTGCGACCTTAGAGAGACGGACTCTGGGGAGTTTCTTGTAATATCAGTAAACGATGACGGTTCCGGCTACCCTGAATCACTGCTATCCATTGATCCTAGCGATATCACAAACAACATCAACTTCAAGACAGGCAGCACAAGCCTAGGTCTTTATTTTGCTTCTCAGGTAGCAAAGTTGCACCAACAGGAAGAGCGGCAAGG
>JAWUYI010000013.1:0-17133 GCA_034110885.1 Oleiphilaceae bacterium | reverse complement strand
CTAATTTTTTCTGCAACCAGATAAACGTCGTCTTTAGACGTGTTGTGCAACAACATCGCTAGGCCGTTTAACCACGTTTTTGAGTGCTAAGGAGACTTCTTGTAATGAATCAAAGGGTCAGAGTAATTGTTTTCAAGCTCTCTTTAAAAATACAAGACTTCCTATCACCACCATGGCCAATCGAAACCATGTTGGGGTCATGTCTTGCATGGTGCTTGTCCATCTTAAATAATCGAAAAGTATCGCTTTCGGGTTCTTACTTTTGGTTTCTGAAGATATACTAAGTAGTGCTAATAACTCAAAGCCAGTGGTATTTACTACACCCGAAAGGGAGTGCTTTTGCTCAACTTCGTTGGTTTTTCTAAGTCATTTCTTCGAAATCAATAAGGAACGCTTTGTGCTCTTACCCC
Organism: Oleiphilaceae bacterium; assembly: GCA_034110885.1. Lineage (GTDB taxonomy): Bacteria > Pseudomonadota > Gammaproteobacteria > Pseudomonadales > Oleiphilaceae > PZPK01. The sequence continues at coordinate 16,723 of JAWUYI010000013.1, read as the reverse complement.
TGGTATCTAGTGCAACCGAAAATGATCGCTTTAAAGCGTTTCAGAAATCCGTACTGGCTAGCAGAGCGATCGTTTTTCCAAAGCCCATTTAATGATTGAAAGAGTGAATCGACCAGCCTTTACTAGACTGTTTTTCATTGGACTATACCATAGATTAGAAAAAGTCAGGGGCTCCGACTAAAAACTAACGCTTTGTGCTTTTAGCCATCATTGAAGAACCCGGCTACAAGACAATTAAGCCAAACTAAATTTAACCTTCAACGGCAACTAATGGCACAAACCGGACCGCTAATTTATTAGTCATGACCGATTGCTTCTTGTCTTTTGAAGACCTTTATCACCGATCTTGATCGTCCGCTTTGCTAGATCTTTGGTTAATAGATACTGGTCTCCAACCAACCAGCGATTCAAGGCAAAGACTGGAAAAAGGGATTTCCAACCTCAGATTGCAAATAGCCTTTTTAAGTAAAAACACCCAAAAATAGGGCGTTATATACTGCTGGGCTATCGACGCGAGTGGTTTAGCCCTGCGTTGCAAGTCTGAATGTGTCACGAATGCCGAACTGAGGAAGCAACTTATAGCTTTGCACTCCAAGCACGCTCACAGCGGCCATAACGCCTCCCATCATGGCTCCGCCGACACCGCAACTTAGTATGTCTTGCCCTGTCAAATACAAACCGGGGATGCTTGTGTCAGGTCTAAGCCACTTTTGCTCAAACCGCTCTGGGCTGTGGTCTAAGCCATAGAGCTCACCTTTTTTATACGCGCAAAAATAATTTGTCGACAAGGGTGTGCTTGTTTCGTAATAGTCCAACTTACCTCTAAGGTGCGGCATCTTTTCGTAGAGTACTTCGAGCATGCGCTGGGTAAACACTTCTTTAAGCGCTTCGTACTCGTTTCCGCGTTTTCCCCAGGGTTGATCTTCCCACTCTTCGAACCATTCGTATGGGCATGGAGCAACGATCTCAATGGTTGATTTTTCAGGATGCTTTGCTTGCCATGCAGGGTCTTTAGCCGATGGAAAAGAAATATAAACAGCGGGAAACTCTTTTGTTTGGTCCGCTTCGAACTCGGCTATAGATTGGTCGGCATCATATGAAGGAAAGATCCAAAAGTTAGTTTTGGGTAGCTTGAGTTCTTTAGTGCTGCCTTTTAAACCGATGTACATGCCAAGGTGAGCCTTCGAGGATTTAACCGTATCGAGGCGCTTGTCGTACCCGTACTTTGTTACAAGTTCTTTGGGTAGTAAGTCGGTAAACGTGTTCTTTACTCCGGCCCCACTGATTACCGTCTTGGATCGGATCACATGCCCGTCGGACATTTCGACACCGCAAACTTTGCCTTTTTCTAAAACGATCTGTTTGACCTGCGCATAAGTGACCAATGTGCCGCCACCCTGCTGAATGACGGGAATAATGGTATCCGCTATTTGCCAAGCGCCACCCTCTGGGTAGTATGCTCCATGCAAATAGTGTCTGGCGATCAATGCATGAATGAGAAAGCTCGATTCTTTGGGCGGTAGTCCGCAGTCACCCCACTGACCAGTTAATACCGCAATGAGCTTTTCGTTGCTTGTTAGCCCGCTTAAGACTTCGTACGTTGTTTGATTAAAATACTTTGGCAGAACCATATTTTTAAACAGTCCGTATGGACTGCCCAGTGCTTTGGGCAGCAGCTTGTCCATAACCTTGAGCGGGATGTAACGCGTCACTTTGTCTAAAAGTGCTAGGTATTTTTTGATCGCTTGCTCTTCGTCTGGGAAGTGTTCGAGTAAGCCTTTGGTGAATGCTTTGCGTCCAGCGAGTAAATTGTAAACGTCGTCTCCAAAGTGAAAACGGTCGTAATTGGCGTCGAGCGGCGCCCATTTAAGTTTGCTATCGCTTATGAAATCAAACACGCGGCGTATTGTAGACTTAGGATTTCCTACCTCACCAATATAGTGAACACCAACATCCCATTCATAGCCATTTCGCGAATAGCTATGTGTATAGCCACCTGCAGTGTAGTGCTGTTCAAGGACTAAGACTTTTTTTCCGGCTTTTGACATGATTGCAGCCGTCGTCATACCGCCAATGCCTGAACCTATGATGATCGCATCGTAGGTGTCATCAACCCTGCTTGGGCGGTAACGATCGCCAATTCGCAGCGTGCTCGGTTTGGGCGCTTTTCGTTTAGTGTCTGTCGTTTTGTTGGTCATGCTGCGCTCTCTGTTCTAATAAAGTGTTGAAATTCGGCTTTTAGCCTAAAGTGATCAATTTGTTTGCTTGATTCGGTTTTTTCAAAGTGCCTATCGATATTCTCAAGCCAACGAATTGCATTTAGCGACGTGGTGGTTGGTTTAATAGACGAAAGCTTACTCGCATTCGCATATTGCTTTAATGCCGTGTTTAGATCTGGAGAAACGGCTATGCACTGCGCAAGCAAATAGCCTGAAGTGAAAGCACTGCTAACCCCCTGCCCTAAGCTAAAATGATACGAAAACGCGGCATCGCCAATCAGAGCAATGTCATCATGTGTTGGCGTATTTACAATGTTCATTGTAAAAGAATACCACGGCAAACCCGCAGACCTGAGGTTAATAGCATCACCGTTTCGACTTAGCACGTCGTTTAAGTACGGAACACATTGCTCTGGCGTCCTGCTCTTAAACTCGCCTTTGGTAAGGCATTCCTCGCTGACTTCAATTATCACGACCTGTTTGTTCACCGTCAAAGGGTATGAGGTAAGCGTGATAACGCCTTCAGGTGCTTGGAAAGAATAAAAACATGCTTCTGTACGCGTTTGGATTGATTCATTTATAAACCAGGAGTATTTCAGTTTGGCTTTGTAACTTTGCGCACCAAAGTGTTTAGAATGAGTCTCTCGCACAATGCTATTTACGCCATCTGCACCAACAGTCAAACTCGACTTTGATCTTATTTTTGCGAGCGTACTGCGCGTGAGTTTACGCTTTCGAATGTCCACGCCTTGAGCTATTGCTTGATTAAGTAAGTAAGCCATCAATTGGCTGCGTGTCACGCTGAAGCCGTCATCAAACAAAAACTCTTTGCTATCAAACTCGGTTTTGAAAAGCGCGCGAGTGATATCCATACACTCATTGTCTTGAAATAACTCGGCTTTGAAATTTGGGTTCTGGCGCGTTAACAAGTTCGCGCCTAAATGTTGCAGTGTATACCCTAGACCCAAGGAATGAATGGATTCTTTGTTTGCTTCGTACACCACAACCCGAGTGTCTGGGTTTAGCTTCTTAACCGATGCGGCAAAATACAAACCTGCAGGGCCTCCTCCGATAACCGATATTTTTGGCTTCTGCTTTGCGGTGGACTGCCCCATACGTTGATACCTTTTATTGCATTTTGAGCCCCTGCAATAGAAATAGCGAAGCTTCGGAGTTTACATAATCCGGCAACCTTACACTGTATAGTTTGTTTGTCAATTAAACCTTTGTGAATAGCGTTAAGCTAACTTTGGTTATTGAACAATCATCACGCCGCGATACATTTGCATCTGGCAATGAAACGAATACTCCCCTTTTTCTAAGGGCGGCAAATCGATTGATTGAGCTTTATCAAGTGGTAGGTTTTCATTTAATTGCAAGCTCGGAATCAAAACAGTTTCTGAACATGGGGACGGGTCTTTACGGATAAACGTAACGGTAGTGGCGATACCCGCTGGAAGGATTAAGCGTGAAGGTGAATATATACCGTTCTCTACCACGATGATTAGGTCGTTCTTAGCTTGGTTAGACGCGGCAGGTGCGTACAACCAGAACCACCAGATGATCAGGACAATCAATCCTAAACCGCCGAGATTTATTAGTAGCATATCAGTTTTCCTTAGAGGCGAAGCGACGAATATTAGTGTGCTTGAGTCTTAAACAAACGCAGCCGATTAGCATTGGTGACAACGGTTAATGAAGAAAAAGCCATTGCTGCACCGGCAATAACAGGGCTTAAGAGCATTCCAGAAATTGGGTACAGAACTCCGGCTGCTATGGGGATGCCGGCTGCGTTATAAATAAAAGCGCCAAAAAGGTTCTGCTTAATATTTGATATGGTTGCTTTACTTATAGCGATTGCGTCTGCAAGTCCATGTAATGACCCTCGCATCAACGTGACATCGGCGCTCTCTATCGCGACGTCTGTTCCCGTGCCTATGGCAAATCCAACATTGGACATTGCTAATGCTGGCGCATCATTTATCCCGTCGCCAGTCATGCCAACAATTTCACCTTGCTCTTGCAGTTCTTTAACTGTGTCCGACTTATCTTGCGGTAAGACCTCAGCAACAAAGTCTGTTATACCCACCGCCTGGGCGACGGCGGCGGCTGTAGCGCGATTGTCGCCTGTTAGCATAATGACTCGTATGCCTGCATTCTGCAGCCTTTTGATTGCGGCGGCTGAGTCGCTTTTGATCGGGTCCGCAACGGCGATAAGAGCTGATAGTGTGCCATCTATAGCTAGATACATAGGGGTTTTGGCTTCTGCGGCGAATTTTTGAGCCTGATCGAGAAACTCTCCAAGCTTTATGCCGCGTTTCTGCATAAGTTTTTCGTTTCCGAGTAGCAGTGACTTGCCATCGATCTGACCTTCCACTCCAAGCCCTGTGATCGCATTAAAGCCTGAAACCGCATTACTTGCATGACCACCGTAAAAGCCGCGTTCTTTCGCTGAATCAACGATGGCAATTCCTAGCGGATGTTCCGACCCACTCTCTAGCGTGGCGGCTGAACTCAAGACCTTCTTCTCGTCATAGTTCGCTGTGAGCAATATATCTGTTACTTTGGGTGCGCCTAAGGTGATGGTGCCGGTCTTGTCTAGAACCATTGCTGTGATTTTAGATGCGGTTTGAAGCGCTTCACCGTTTCGAATCAAGACGCCTGCCTCAGCAGCTTTTCCCACGCCTACCATTACTGACATCGGTGTTGCTAAACCTAGAGCGCAAGGGCACGCAATGATTAACACGGTGGTTGCGCAAATAATTGCATAGGCGAGTGTGGGTTCAGGGCCAAAGTTAAGCCATATCAAAGCACTGCAGACAGATATGATCATGATTGCCGGTACGAAGTAAGCGGAAACAAGATCAGCAAGGCGCCCAATTGGAAGTTTGGAATTTTGGGCCTTTTTAACCATATTGATGATTTGGGCAAGAGCCGTGTCTTTCCCGACGCGCGTTGCCTCAAATAGAAAAGAGCCCGTTTTATTGATACTTCCGGCAACTACCACATCGCCCACCTGTTTTTCTACGGGCATCGGCTCGCCAGTTAGCATGGACTCATCGACATTTGAATGCCCATCTAGCAGCGTTCCATCTACAGGGATTCTTTCACCAGGCCTGACTCGCACGACGTCATTGAGCACTACCTGAGAAATGGGTATATCTATTTCTTTAGTGTCACGCACCACTTTTGCGGTCTTTGGTTGCAGCCCTATTAGCCTTTTTATCGCTTCTGAAGTCCGTCCTCGAGCTCTGAGTTCAAGCGCTAAACCGAGATTGATCAACCCAATGATCATGGCTGTGGCTTCAAAATAAACGTGACGCGCCATTTCGGGAACGGCACTAGGGACTAACACGACAACCATAGAATATATCCACGCGGTGCCTGTGCCGAGTGCTATAAGGGTATCCATGTTAGCCGAATGGTTCTTAAAGGAATGCCATGCGCCGACGTAAAAGTGCTTACCTGAGAACCCCATAACACAGAGCGTTAAAAGGCCTATTACTAACCAGGCGATTTGGTCAGCGCCACTACTGACCGCCATATTTCCGCCCGCCATGCCGTAAAACATCAACGGCACGCCTAAGGCTAATGCAGCTGTCATGTGGCGCATAAGCTTTTTGTAATAGGCAGAGTCCGCTTCTTCTTTATCCGCAAGCGCGCTTTGATCGTTGTTACTAGCTGCCGACTTGGCTCTGTATCCGGCTTTTTCGATAGCAGAAATGAGCGCTGCATCGGTTGCTAAAGAAGACCCAGTGACACTAACAGTCCGCTGCGCAAAGTTCATGTCGGCCACTTCAACGCCGGCAACCTGCTTTAACGCTCCTTCAATTTTGGCCACGCAGCTAGAACAGCCGGCACCCTCGATGATTAACTCATGGTGAAAACGTTTATCGGTTTGATGCATTGATGGGTCTCCTAAAACGAAAGATTTTGAGCTTTAAGCAAATCGGTTTCTCAGATAGCAGCATGGAAGAATCAACCGTTCTTCATTGCTGGAAATAAACCAAGCCCTGCTAATCGCAAAAGCGACTTCCGAAGTTCTTCAATAACCAAAATTGATGAAGCGACGCCTGCGGCAATTAGCCAATCTGCAGAGCTGATTGCTACTGTGCCAAACACAAGACTCAAAGGGGGCCAGTGCACGGCAACTATTTGGAGCACGACAATCGTAATCAATGAAAACCATAACATGTTGTTATCGAATAAGTGCCTGTTGAATGCGGTACCAGACTCATTGCGTGCATTAAAAACATTGAACACCTGAAACAGTACGAATGTTGTGAAAGCTAATGTTAGGGCGCGCTCCTCTGAGCCTGTAGCCATTCCGTAGTCAAGGACGAGCACCGTCCCAATCATCATTGCGATTCCGTAAGCGATCACTATGGCCAAGCGGGTAGCCGGTAAAATGGGCTCACCGCTTGATCTCGGTTTTTCTTGCATGATTCCAGGGCGACTTGAGTCTAGCGCCAACGATATCGCTGGGGGGCCATCCATGATGATCGCAACCCATAGAATTTGTACTGGCGTGAAAGGGTCTGGAAGAGCAGCGAGCGGAGCAAAGAATACTGTGAGGATAGCTCCGATCGTTGTCGAAAGTTGAAAGCGAACAAACTTTAGAATGTTGTCATAAAGGGTTCGTCCGCGGTGGACTGCTTTTACAATTGTCGCGAAATTATCATCAACCAAAATCATAGTCGCAGCCTCTTTGGCGACCTCTGTGCCGGTTATACCCATTGCGATGCCTATGTCTGCACTCTTTAAGGCAGGTGCGTCATTTACGCCATCACCTGTCATCGCTACAATGTGTTTCTGGGCCTGCAGAGCCCGCACTATTTTAACCTTATGCTCTGGACTTACTCTGGCAAACACGACGGTTTCATCAATAATCTCGGCAAGTTGAGCTGAGTCGAGAAGATCTAACTCGGCGCCCGTTATAGCATTACCGTGAAGCCCCAACTCCCTCGCAACGGCTAAGCCTGTGGACTTATGATCCCCGGTTATCATTTTGACTGCGATGCCCGCATCTTGGCATTCAGCGATCGCTTCTTGGACTTCCGGCCTTGGGGGGTCCATCAGGCCGATCAAACCGATGAAAGTAAGCCCTTCTAACAAACTACAAAGTTCATCCGTGTTTTTGAAAGCTTCTTTCGTTATGGTCTTACTGGCAATCAGTAGTCCGCGCAAGCCATCATTGGCCAGTGAGAGGTATTCGCTGTTGATCTCGTCTATATCAAGCTGGCTGATCTCCTCTTCTCCACTCAGACTTGCGTGCTGAGAACACATGTCGAGCAGCACGTCTGGTGCGCCTTTTACAAAAATACTAATCCCGCCCTTATTCTCATGAAACGTAGCCATATACTTGTGTTGTGCATCGAAGGGAATCTCTGCGGCGCGCGGCCACTTAGCTTCCATATCTAATTGGCTAACGCCACCTTTCTCTCCCAGCACAAGCAGTGCAGCTTCCATGGGGTCGCCCACGAAGGTTCCATTAGATACATTGCTGTCATTGCATGCGACACAAGGTGCAAGCAGTCTTGCAAACGTAGCACTGCGGCCTGAAAGAGCTTCAGCTTGAATTACGCCGTTTGCAGCATAGCCCTCCCCTGTTACGTTGAATCTTCGTCCGGCGTAAAAAAAACTACGGACTGTCATTTGGTTCAGGGTTAGCGTGCCCGTTTTATCAGAGCAGATCACTGTAGTGCAGCCAAGGGTTTCTACACTCGCCAAGCGTTTTACGATAGCCTTGTTTCGCGCCATTTTGTGCATGCCCAAGGCGAGTGTGACAGTAACTACAACCGGCAAGCCTTCTGGAATCGCTGCCACTGCAAGTGCAATAGCTTCTAGAATGATATCTGTGATCGCGCTTCCACGGAGCCACGAGAAAAAAGACAAAAGTGAGACTAGTGTAAGTGCGATCGCACCTAGCACTTTACCTAGTTTATCAAGTTGCGCTTGCAGCGGGGTCTTAGTCTCTTCAGTTCTGCTAAGCTCACTAGAAATCGCGCCCATCTCAGTATTCTGACCTGTTGCTGTTACCAGCAATTCGCCCCGACCTTTTGTCAGCAACGTATTCATAAAAGCCATGTTTAGACGGTCACCCAACGCTGCGTTTTCGTCCACAATAACCTCGATTGTTTTGTTAACGGGGATTGATTCGCCAGTGAGGGATGACTCGTCGATGCAGACACCTACCACCATAACTAAACGTCCGTCGGCAGGTACTTTATCGCCAGCTTCCAGTAAAACGAGATCACCAGGAACGACGTCTTCAGCGTCAATATCAATTTTTTGATCTTGCCGTTTGACGGTCGTCTTTTGAGGGAGCATTTGCTTGAGCGCCGTCAAGCTTTGCTCTGCACGATACTCTTGATAAAAGCCCACAGAGGCATTGATTAACACAACGCAAAAAATCACGAGGGCGTTGTTATATTCCCCCACAGATGCAGCAAGTGCGGCCGCGGCGGCTAATATTAGAATTAAAACACTCTTAAATTGAACAAAAAATAGTGATTTGACGGACCGAGGTTTGACTTCAGAAAGTTGGTTTCTGCCGTACATTACTAATCGAGAACATGCTTCCCCTGTGCTTAGTCCTACCTCAGCATCACAGCCAAGCTCTTTGCTTACATCTTCTATGCTTAGCGTGTGTGCGAGTATGTTTGTATGGCTGTCATTAGACATATGTTCTTAATCCGTGGCCCCGAGGCGCAACAAAATACACTGCTAGTTGTACGCTAGCAGCGAAGGTTGTGTTCTCATATGATCTAGGTCATTTTGATGGCAAGTCTATCTCTCTAGTTATGGCTGAAAGCTGACAGGGCTATGCATGCCTGCTTGATAATGACCAGGGATATTGCACGCAACTTCTACTTGCCATGCTTCTTCGAAATACCAAATTAGCGTTTCGGTCTTACCAGGAGCAATTGTTACGGTTGGGCCGCCCGCACCATGATGCATATTGGGGTTGCCCATCATCATTTCTCCGTGCGCTGTATGTTCGTCCTTCGTTCCAATTGAAAACTCGTGAACGACATTGCCCGTATTTTTAACGATAAACTTAATAGTTTCTCCACCCTTAACTGTTAAAGGTGTGTGTAAAAAACGCATGGTGTCGTTTGCTTCAACCTCGATCGTGCGGCTCACTTCGTTCTCTTGCCCTGGTCTTCCAGCAAGCGATTCACCGTGAGCCGAATGGTCGCCATGCCCATCTTCAGACCCATGATGACCGCCGGACGATTGTTCGCCATGCATCGCTTGGTGCATATCGCCCTTCATTTCTTTGTGCATATCTCCATGATGCTCATCCATTGCCTTGTGATGGGCATCGTCACCATGCATATGTCCATCATCTTTTCCTGCGGCGTTAATGGACATTGCTGATGTTATTAGGAGCGCACCAAATAGGCTGGGCATTAATACGTTTCTCATTGATTTTTCCTTTATTGGCTGTCTTTAAGTTTCGTTTGGCTTTTTGGCAAGCTACTTTGCTTCCAAAGATAAAAAATTACCGGTATGACGAGCAATGCAAGTATGAGTGTTGAAATCATCCCTCCAATCATTGGCCCTGCAATGCGCTGCATCACTTCTGACCCAGTTCCGCTTCCCATCATAATGGGGATAAGACCGACCACGATGGCCATGACAGTCATCATGATAGGACGCACACGCAAACCGGCTCCTTCCATAACGGCTTGTCTAATATCCACGTTGGAAATAAGCCGTCCCTGCTCAGTCGCGTCGATCTTCACGCGATCATACGCTTGATTTAAATAAACCAGCATTAGCACCCCAATTTCTACCGCTACACCAGCGAGCGCAATAAATCCGACGGCCACCGCAATTGACATGTTATAACCCAATAAATACATTAACCAAAGACCGCCAATTAACGCAAAGGGTACTGTCCCCATGATAATAAGCACTTCGACAATATTGCGAAAATTCATATAAAGCAGCAGCATGATTATTGCAAGAGTTAGCGGCACAACTAGCGTGAGGCGTTGCTGCGCACGAAGCATATACTCATATTGACCTGACCAGGCGATCGAGTAGCCAGCAGGTACGTCAACCTGTTCGGTTACAACTCTCTGCGCCTCTTCAACGTAGGAGCCAAGATCTCTGTCAGCGATATCAACAAGCGTCCAGCCATTTAATCTCGCGTTCTCACTTTTAATTCCAGGCGGTCCGTCCGAGATGTAAACTCTAGCAACATCCGCTAATGCGATACGTTGCTTGGAAGGTGTCACAATAGGGAGCAGCTTTAGTTTTTCCTCCGAGTCGCGATAATCTTGAGGGTAACGAATATTCACCGGGTAGCGCTCCAAGCCTTCTACAGTTTCGGTGACGTTCATGCCTCCGATAGCGGCCCGCACGACGGTTTGTATCTCACCAATTGAAAGACCAAAACGCGCTGCTCGCTCCCGATCGATATCAACCTTAACATAGCGCCCACCTGCTACGCGTTCGGAGTAAACAGAAGCGGTTCCTCGGACCGAAGGCAAAACTTCTTCGAGCCTTTTCCCTATCTTCTCGATAACTGCTAAATCTGGGCCTGCCACCTTAATTCCAACCGGCGTTTTTATGCCTGTAGACAGCATGTCAATGCGGGTTTTTATCGGCATCACCCATGCGTTGGTCAGCCCTGGTAGTTTAACTAAACTATCAAACTCAGCCCTTAGGCTTTCTGTCGTCACGCCCTCTCGCCACTGATCTTTGGGTTTGAGCGGTATGAAGGTTTCAATCATTGTTAGCGGCGCAGGGTCGGTCGCGGTTTCAGCACGGCCCACTTTGCCAAATACACTTTCCACTTCGGGCACAGTTTTAATGAGCTTGTCGGTCTGCTGCAGGATTTCACGCGCTTTACCTATCGAAACGCCCGCATAAGTTGTTGGCATATACATCAAATCGCCCTCATCAAGTGGCGGCATAAACTCGCTACCCAGTTGCGTAGCCGGCCATAGCCCAATTGCCAACGCGAACGCTGTTCCAACCAGCACTGTTTTGGGATACGTAAGAACTTGCTGAATAATAGGTTGGTAAAAAGCCGTGATTGCCCTATTGATTGGATTCTTATGTTCCGGTGTGACCTTGCCGCGAATAAAGTAACCCATTAATACCGGCACCAAAGTGATCGCAAGGCCCGCCGCCGCTGCCATGGCGTAGGTTTTGGTAAAAGCTAAAGGCGCAAATAACTTTCCTTCTTGGGCCTCAAGGGTGAATACGGGTAAAAAGCTCATGGTGATAATAATCAAACTGAAGAACAAAGGCGGGCCGACTTCGGTTGCTGCTTTCGTTATCACAGCCCAGCGATTCTCGTCGGTTAATTCTGTTTTTTCGATGTGTTTATGTACGTTTTCGATCATTACGATAGCGCCATCAACCATAGCGCCAATGGCTATTGCTATGCCGCCCAAGGACATAATGTTTGCGTTCAAGCCTTGTTGATACATGACGATAAAAGCAGCCAATATGCCGACAGGAAGGCTAACTATGACCACCAAAGACGAGCGTAAATGGAATAAAAAGATCGTACATATGAGTGTGACAACGATAAACTCTTCGAACAGCTTTTCGTAGAGGTTATCAATAGCTCGACCAATTAGACCTGATCGATCGTAGGTCGGTATAATTTCGACGCCGTCGGGCAAGCCTTTTTTAAGTTCCTCTATTTTGACTTTAACGTTATCAATAACCGTTTGCGCATTTTCGCCAAAGCGCATAACCACGATTCCGCCAACCACCTCGCCCTCGCCGTTTAGCTCGGCAACGCCTCGTCGCATTTGCGGTCCTAAGCGAACTTTCGCGACATCTTTAAGCATCAAAGGTACATTACTGGCATTTGTACCCAAAGGGATATTCTCTATGTCCTCTATGCTCTGAAGATAGCCACTAACACGAACCATATACTCTGCTTCCGCCATTTCTATGACCGATGCACCGGTTTCTTGGTTTGCTTGTTTTACTGCCATGCTTATATGCGAGAGAGGAATGTTGTAAGACCTCAAAAGATTCGGATCAACTTCAATTTGATACTGACGCACCATACCGCCAACAGTTGCCACTTCAGAGACACCCTCAACCGTTTGTAGTTCATACTTTAAGAACCAATCTTGGATGCTGCGCAGTTCTGATAAGTCATGCTGTCCTGTTTTGTCTGCGAGTGCATAAATGTAAACCCAACCAACCCCCGTTGCATCCGGGCCTAATTGTGGCTGAGCTGAGCTGGGGAGGCTGCCCGAGACCTGATTCAAATACTCCAACACTCTAGATCGGGCCCAGTAAATGTCGGTTCCGTCCTCGAAAATCACGTATACATAGGAGTCTCCGAAAAAGGAAAAACCACGCACAGTGATTGCCCCTGGAACCGAAAGCATAGCGGTAGTTAATGGGTAGGTAACTTGGTCCTCTACCACTTGGGGCGCTTGCCCTGCGTAACTTGTCTTTATAATGACCTGAACGTCAGACAAATCAGGGATCGCATCAATCGGAGTGTTCCTTACGGAGTATGCCCCAAAGCCAATTAATATCGCGGTACCAAGCAAAACAAAAAACCTATTTGCTATAGACCATCGGATGATTGCCGCTATCATTTTTTACTCCAAACACTCATTAGATGAGAGCCCATAAACGCTATAGTTTTGGGAGCGCTGCTAAAGCCAGCGCTCCAGGCATAGTGTTAACTACTTAACCATAATTTCTTTGATGACGTAGTTGTTATCGCCGTCAACTAGGAGCTTGAACTCAACCTTCTGGCCAGGCTTTAAAGCCTTCAAATCTACTTGCTCGCTAGTTTTAAAGTTCATATTCATTTTGGGCCAATTCATTTCTGGGATGGGTCCATGTTTAATATTTACCATATGCTTGTCCGCCATAATTTTATTTAGACGACCCTCGGCCATGACTTCGCGCATGTCTCCACCCATCCCGCCTGCTTGCATGCCACCTGATTTCATATGGCCTATACCAATACCTTCACCTTCACCTTCACCTTCTCCAAGCCCGTGTCCATGAGCATTTCCATCGGCGAAAGCAGGCAGAGCTAGGCTCATTCCTACGCTTAGTAAACAGACTGAGATTAAATTTGTGATTTTCATAGGGTTCCACCTTTTCGTTTGTAAGTAATTAACGTCTTATTAAACGCCGCGATTTATTGACTGCCGCGCTATTTTCAATACATCTATCTACATCTAAACCTACTTCAACGTCACTTTTGACATTTCGTAGTCACCACCTTCTAGCTCCTTTAGATCGAAAGTAATTTCGTCACCTTCCTTGAGTGTTGGCAGTGTTTCATCCTTTGCTACAACGAAGGACATACTCATTTGCGGCCAGTCCCATTCGGGAATCGGCTCATGCACGACCTCTAGCATGTTCATATCGAGCATCATCATCTTAATCTTGCCGGTAGTTCTTACGGCGCCGCTATCCGAGTCTTGCTCAGGTGCTAAGCCTGCAGATGTGTCGGTAGCACCGTCCACAGAATCCGTAACCAATTCAGTCACTACGTAATCCCAATCGCCCGTTTTCTCTAGCTCAAAACGTATGCTTTGACCTTGGGTGATTTGGTCAAGCGCTAGACCTGGCGCTACTTGAAAGTCCATTTTCATGCTTGGCCAATCCCATTCTGGAATGGGGTCATGATTGATACTCAGCATCTGCATGTCCTGCATGACCTTAGTGACGGTGCCGGTAGCTCTAACCTTGGTAAGGCTCATGCTATTTTGCTCAGCATCGGACATGGAAGAGTCACCCTCTTCCATACGCATGAGTTCTGCATCTATATTAGACTCAGAATCTATTAAGAATTGCGCCGAAGTAACAACCGAGTCTCCCTCGCTTAACCCACTAAGCACTTGAACCCTACTTTCTTTAACTGCTCCTACTGTACCGTCCTGATCGCTAAGTCCTTCTGAGCCGATTGATACCAAGACTGACTTATACCTTCCATCACCTAAGGCCTTAACAACACGGTTATGATGGCCTGCCTTGATTAAAGCCTGTTGCGGAATCGTCAATGTTTCTTCGCTTGCGCTGCCAATGACCGTCAAGTTGGCTAGCATGTTCGGCTTCAATACATGATCTGCATTGAGGACTCTCACACGCACATTAAGAGTTCGTGTTTTGGGGTCTAGTTTTGGGTAGATATAGTTGATCGACCCACTCCAACTCTTTCCAGGCATGGCGTTCAACTCCACATTGACATCTTGTCCTTGCTTAACCAGATAAGCTTGACGCTCAAAAACCTCGCCGATTATCCAGACCGAGTCGAGCGATCCGATTGAAAGCACTTCAGTTGAGGGTTTTATATACATGCCTTTGCGCACGTTAAGGTCGATGACGACGCCGTCCTGCTCGGCGACAACGCTGATTCTCTGTTCAACTTTACCGCGTCTTGCGAGCTTTTTTGCCTGAGTTGGCGTTAAACCAAGCGCATACAAACGCCCACTCGATGCATTAATGAGATTTTTGTTGCCGCTGCGAACAGCTGCCAAGTACTCTTCCTGCGCACTCACCAATGCAGGAGAATAGATTTCATAAAGAATTTGGCCTTTGCTCACCGGATCGCCGCTAGCGGATACGCCTAGGCTTTCTATCCAACCTTCGACTCGCGAGTGAACATGTTGGATGCGGCTTTCGTCAAACTGGACCGTGCCTACTGTCTTGACGGGAAGAACTAACTTTTCTTTTAAAACAGGAGCCACCCTTACGCCCAGGTTATTTTCTACGGCCGAAGAAATTTTAACGCTGCTGTCGCTGCCTCCGCTGCCGTCTTCATATACGGGAACAAGATCCATACCCATAGGCGACTGTCCTGGGCCATCGCGTCGGTAGTTTTTGTCCATAGGCGCCACCCAATACAATGGTTTCTTCTCATCTGACGCAGTACCATTAGGCATAGAGGTATTAGACATAAACCCCAGGCCGGCTAGATTATTAATTTCTGGTCCGAATCTAAGTCCAAGAAAACCTCCTAGAGTGAAGACAGCAACGAGTAGTAATAGATTTCTCATAAGTTTTGTTCTCCCCGTTTCATGTCCTGATTCACTTCTATCGTTTTTGAAGGCTCTGCTTCAAGCGCCAGCCAATAGTTCATTTGTGCTAGCATTAACTGCTCTTTTACTCTAAGGCGTTGGTGTTTTAGTTTGGTTTTTTGTTCTCTAAGAAGTACGTCCGTTACAGAGCGAAAGTCCGCTTTGTCAGACTCGTAATTGCTGAGAGTGCTTTTTCGTTGCTCGGCTAAGTTAGGCATAATCTCCTGCTCGTAAAGCTTTCGCTGCTTGACCACCAATAGGTGTTGCTCTTGGATGTTTTCAAGTTCGAACCTGATTTTTTGCACGAGCTCTGTTCGTCTGTTCAGAACTGAATCTTGTTTAATCTTCGCTGCCGACACCTCTTTCGTTTGCTTGCCCCGCGTAAACAGCGGCAATTGCACGCTTACGCCAGCGGAAAAAAAGTCAGACCTATCGGAGCCATCCATATTCTCGCCATCTCGCAAACCATAGGCAACTTCGACGCCCCACGTAGGCCCTAATGACTGCTCTGCTAAGTTTACTTTTTTCTTAAACAATCCGACTTGCTCGTCCAACAGCAGAATCTCTGGGTGCTGAACAAGCCGAGCTGTGAGTATGTCGAGGTTGCCTAGGTTTACCTCAGCAAGTTTGATTTTGGTCATCTTGTCTGCAAGTGGTGCATCCGGGAGGATCTCATTGGCGACAGTGTTCAGCTGTTGCCTATAATTACGATACTCCTGCTCTGCTTCAATGAGGCTTTCATCGAGTTTTATGATTTCTAATTTTGCGCTTAGGAGTTCTGTTTGGCTCTTCGAGCCCACTTGATACAGAGACTGTATGAAATCTTGCAGCTGTGTAAGTACCGCGCGATTTTCTTCCAACAAAGCTTGGTTCTCTTGCCAGTACCATGTTTCAAGCCAAGACGTCTCTGTTTCGAGCTTTAGCTTTTTCCAACGCAATTTTTGTTTGATATGTTCCATGTCTGAATTGATCAAGGACATATCTTTTTGGATTTCTAGTGAGTCACCTTTAGGAAACATCTGACGTAGACCAAAGCGAAGTTGCGTCATAGGTTCTTGGTCAAAAGCGAAGGTGTCTGTAGGCAAATTTGCGGCACCGGCAAACAGAACGGGGTCTGGAAGATAGCCATTCGCATCAGACTCTTCAATGTACGCCTGGGCTTCAATTTCAAAGCGCGCTAGGGACAAATCGTTTGCTTTCACTCTGCGCAAGACTTCAGAAAGCGAAAGCTCTGTAGCCTCATGCTCTGAATTAACGCGAGTCTGTGCAAGCGCATTGCTCGCTAGCACAAAAACCAACAGCACTAATGCACAACAAAGCAAAAAGCTCTTTTTTTGAACGCAAAACATAATTGAACTACCTACTAAAAAGACTAAGTCCTTGCGCCGCTTGCACCATTCAACTTAAGCAAAGTTCGAACGTGACAAACGACAATAATCAAAACAGTTTCGTTAAAATGAGTCTGATTTT
>JAWUYI010000012.1:0-16371 GCA_034110885.1 Oleiphilaceae bacterium | reverse complement strand
TGAGTTGGGAATGGAAGCAATTTATGAATTTGAAGTTGAAGATATGCCGGTGTCGGTAGCCGTTGATGCTTCGGGTATTTCGGTGCATCAAACAGCGCCGGCCATATGGCACGACAAAATTATCGAGGCGAAAAATGTCTAACTCTCCGTCTGAAACGGCCCTTAGCAAAGAAACCTGCGAGGCGTGTCGAGCTGACGCGCCTAAAGTGAGCGATTCGGAAATCTCCGAGCTGCTCAAAGAGGTTTCGTTATGGCAGGTAATAGAAGAAGAGGGGCAGAAGCGCCTGCATCGCGAGTTTAAGTTGGCAAATTTTGAACTTGCGCTGAGCTTGGCGAACAAGATTGGAGCCTTTGCTGACGAGGTAGGGCATCATCCTCGCTTGGTCGTTGAGTGGGGGCGTTTGTCGGTGACTTGGTGGACCCATAAGATTGGTGGCTTACATCGCAATGACTTTATCTGCGCAGCACGCTCGGATGAGCTAGCCTTAATGTCTTAGCAGTAACGAATATTCTATCGAATTAAAGTGCCATCTAGTGAAGAGCACGTCTTTGTGGGTTAAGAAGTAAATAATGGAAAGAACATATCGCTTGGTCGTGTCTTGTCCTGATAGAACGGGGATTGTGGCAAAGGTTAGTAACTTTTTAACGACCTATAACGGATGGATTACCGAGGCAAGTTACCATGCTGACCAAAAAAATGGTTGGTTCTTTATGCGTAACGAGATTAAAGCGAGTTCTTTGCCGTTTGACTTGGCGGGTTTTAAGAATGCCTTTGCACCGATTGCCGCTGAGTTCTCAATGAATTGGTCGGTGACCGATTCTGACATCAGGCCTAAGGTGGTGTTAATGGCGTCAAAAGAGTCACATTGTTTGGCGGATCTTTTGCATCGGTGGCATAGCCAAGAGTTAAATGCGGAAATTGTGGCGGTCATTTCAAATCATGAAGACTTGCGTCGCATGGTTGAGTGGCATGATATTCCTTATCATCACGTCCCTGTGAACAAAGAAAACAAGCAAGACGCCTTTGCGAAGGTCGAGTCTTTGGTTGATCAATACGAGACGGACTTGGTTGTGCTTGCGCGTTACATGCAGATTTTGCCTAAAGGCTTATGTGCACGTTATTCAGGTCGCGTGATTAATATACATCACAGCTTTTTGCCCTCGTTTGCCGGCGCCAAGCCTTATCATCAAGCGTATGATCGTGGTGTAAAGCTTATTGGAGCGACCTGTCATTACGTTACGCAAGACTTAGACGAAGGGCCGATACTTGACCAGGATGTGATTCGAATTAGCCACAGCGACACTATTGAAGACATGGTGCGCCTAGGTAAAGATGCGGAAAAAACGGTTTTGGCTCGTGGTGTGCGTCTGCATCTGGAAGATCGCGTGATTATTCACGAAAACAAAACCGTGGTATTTGCCTAAGGCTTGGGACTGTGCTGAGTGTTAAGTCTGCGACACTACTTGGTTGCCTCCGTTTTTACGGGCGCTATATAAGTGGTTGTCGGCCTCTTTGTAGTGTTGCATCAAGCCACCTCCGCTTGTGCCTTGTAGCCCCACAGATGCCGTAAAACGCAGGGTGGTGTCATCATGAATAACGATCAAGTCTTCAATTAATTCAAGAAACCCTTCTAAGAGCTTTTGTGCTTGGGCGAGATTTAAACCGCCTAAGAGCAAAGCGACTTCGCCATCGCCTACCCGAGCATAATGAAAGCGTCCGAATGCGCGCGGCAGAATTCCTGCTATTTCACGTACGAGCGAGTCACTAATCTCTATGCCGTGCTCGTCTTGCAGTCGGTCTAATTCATCAATCGACACCAGGGCCACGCAGGCTGGGCTGGCTTTCGCATCTATTGCGCTAAGCAGCTTTTTACCTTCTTCAAAAAAGTAGCGTTTGTTCGGAAGTTGGCTGGCGTAATCATGAAAGGCCATGTGGCGCATAGTCTGTACAAATTCCATGTTTTCGATGTTGTGCATAACACGGCAGTGGAATTCTTCGTTGCTGAACGGTTTTTTGAGGAAATCGTTCGCGCCATTCTTTATAAACTTCGCGGAAAGGGCGCTGTCGCCTTCGCCAGATAATCCGATGATGATGAGGTCGTTTTTGCTGACTTCTTTTCGAATTTGGCGCACTAAATCAAAGCCATTCATGCGAGGCATGTTGTAGTCGGTAATCAGCATTCTAATGTCGGGGTCTTTGTTCAGTATTTCTAACGCGGTGTCGCCATCATCGGCTTGCACGATTTGGTATAGGTGGTTGGCAAGTAAGTTAGAGATGAAGTTTCGGGACATTTTTGAGTCATCTGTCACGAGTATTTTAATGGCGCTGTTTTTTCGCAAGCGATGCAGAAGCTTAATGGCGTACTCGTAAGAAAAGCGACTTTCTTTGACGATGTAATCGACGATCTTTTTGTGCTGCATTTCTTGGCGTTTTTCTTCATTGAAGTTGCCCGTGAGCACGATGGTCGGAATGCCTTGTTCGATCATATAGTCGACAACTTCGCCGTCGGGCGCATCGGGAAGGTTTAGGTCCACCAGTGCTGTAAAATAGGGGGTGTCGCCTTGATTCTCTAATGCTGTGCGCGCTTCGGCAAATGAGTTCGCGATATCGCAGCTTAACTCGCTTTCTTCGCGAATAAGGTGCTTGATAATCTTAACCACAATTGGGCTGTCTTCAACGAGAAGGAACTTAACCATCACAAAAAAGCTCTGTTTTGTATTCAAATTTAAGGGTATATAAAACTAAGCGTAGTTGTTCTTTCTCAGCCTACCAATTTTTCCCTATAAACGAGCGCAGATATACTCTCATTTGGCTAGATACTATGTTAAGATTGGGTGATTAATTTTTACTTTTTTGGCTGTTCGAAATATGAGCAGCCAAGTAAACAAAAAAGCCTCAATTAATCGCTTTTGCTTAGCTGTTTGGTGTCGCTTCTAGAGTGCTAGGAAATAACAAAAAACTAGCCTGCGGTGACTCAAATATTCTCATATTTAGTGATCGTTAGTCGCTCTCGACTGAGGGTGGCTAATTATATATGACGAAACGTGACGAGTGCAGATGAGCATCGAAAAGTGATGAGGGTGATGAAAAAATAAGCCATAAAAAGGGACGCTATCCAGATGGGTGAGCACGCTAACCAAATTATTCCCGTTAATATCGAAGACGAGTTAAAACAATCGTATCTCGACTACGCCATGAGCGTTATTGTTGGTCGAGCATTGCCAGATGCACGAGATGGCCTGAAGCCAGTGCATCGTCGCGTATTGTTCGCGATGAGCGAGTTGAACAACGACTGGAATAAAGCCTACAAAAAATCTGCGCGTGTCGTAGGTGATGTTATCGGTAAGTATCACCCGCATGGTGATTCTGCTGTTTACGACACCATCGTTCGTATGGCACAGCCTTTCTCGCTGAGATATATGCTGGTTGATGGTCAAGGTAACTTCGGTTCGATTGACGGCGATAATCCAGCGGCAATGCGATACACCGAAATACGAATGCAGAAGTTAGCGCATTCATTGTTGGCAGACCTAGACAAAGAAACGGTCGATTTTGTTCCTAACTACGATGGCACCGAGCAGATTCCTGCGGTTATGCCGACACGTGTCCCTAATTTGCTGGTAAACGGTTCTTCGGGTATTGCGGTAGGTATGGCGACGAATATTCCACCTCATAACTTAAATGAAGTTGTGGGCGGGTGTTTGGCATTGATGGACAACCCGGAGATGACTGTTGACGAGTTGATGGAACATATTCCAGGTCCAGACTTCCCAACAGCGGCCATTATCAATGGTCGAGCAGGCATTGTGCAGGCCTATCAGACAGGGCGCGGAAAAATCTACATGCGCGCACGCTATGAAGTTGAAGAGCATGGCGCTAACCGCGAACGCATTGTCGTCACAGAAATTCCTTATCAGGTGAACAAAGCGCGCTTGATCGAAAAAATCGCAGAATTGGTAAAAGACAAAAAGATTGAAGGTATTACCGAGCTTCGCGACGAATCAAATAAAGAAGGTATGCGTATCGTGATTGAGTTGCGTCGAGGCGAAGTGCCAGACGTAGTGATGAATAATCTTTATGCGCAAACCCAGCTAGAGAACGTGTTCGGCATTAATATGGTTGCCTTGGTAAATGGCGAGCCGAAAACGATCAACTTAAAGCAGTCTTTAGAGATTTTTGTTAAGCATCGCCGTGAAGTTGTCACGCGCAGAACGGTTTACTTGTTGCGACGGGCACGAGAGCGGGGCCATATTCTTGAAGGTTTGACGGTTGCTCTGGCGAACATTGATCCAGTCATTGCGTTGATCAAGCAATCTCCCTCGTCTTCTGAGGCAAGAGAGGCGCTGTTGGCACAAGCCTGGGAGCCCGGTCAGGTTGTTCAGATGCTCGAGAAAGCTGGCGTTGATGCATGCAAGCCGGAAGATTTTGGTCCCGAGTATGGCTTTAGGGATGGCAAGTACTACTTGTCACCGATTCAGGCTCAAGAAATCCTTAACATGCGTTTGCATCGTTTAACGGGTCTTGAAACTGAAAAACTCATTGAAGAATACAAAGAGATTCTAGATCGCATTACAGAGCTTCTGCTTATTTTGAATGACCCTGATCGCTTAATGGAAGTGATTCGCGGTGAGTTAGTTGAAGTTCGTGATGAGTATGGCGATGAGCGTCGTTCAGAAATTATGTCTTCTCGTCGTGATTTAACCGTTGCCGACTTGATTACCGAAGAAGAGCTCGTTGTCACGATTTCGCATTCGGGTTACGCCAAAACACAGCGCCTTGAAGACTATCAAGCGCAAAGGCGAGGTGGTCGCGGAAAGTCCGCTACCACGATGAAAGACGAAGATTTTATCGAGAAACTTTTAGTTGCCAACTCGCATGCCACGATCTTGTGCTTCAGTAATAAAGGCAAAGTGTATTGGCTGCGAGTATTCGAGATTCCGCAGGCAAGTCGTGGCTCAAGAGGTCGTCCAATGGTGAACATACTGCCATTAGACGAAGGCGAGCGTATCACGACATTCTTGACGGTTAATGAGTACACCGAGGGTCACTTTGTCTTTATGGCAACGGCTAAGGGTACGGTTAAGAAAACGCCGTTAGAGAATTTTGCGCGCCCGCGCTCGTCGGGCTTGATCGCGCTTGCTCTAGATGAGGGTGATACCTTAATTGGCGCCGAGATAACAGACGGCTCGCGCGACATCATGCTAATGGGTAGTGCGGGTAAGATGATCCGCTTTAAAGAGGCCGATGTTCGTGCAATGGGTCGAACGGCTCGCGGTGTGCGCGGAATTAAATTGCGCCCAGAGCATCAAGTCGTTTCGCTGATTTTGCCGGAAGAAGATGGTTTGCTCTTGGTGGCTAGTGAAAATGGCTACGGTAAGCGTACCCGTTTGGAAGAGTTCTCTGTGATTGGTCGTGGTGGTCAGGGTGTCATTGCAATGCAGTGCTCCGACCGTAATGGCTTGTTGGTGTCTGCAGTGCAGGTATTTGAGGGCGACGAAATGATGCTCATTTCGGATAAAGGCACTCTAGTGCGTACTCGAACGGAAGAAGTTTCAGTTTTGGGTCGAAATACTCAGGGTGTTCGTTTGATTAAGCTTAGCCAGAAAGACGAGAAACTTGTTGGCCTCGAGCGTATAGAAGAGCCGGAAGATGACGGTTTAGGTGCTGATTTTGATGGCGAGCTAGCTGATGGCTCGGAGTCGGATGCTCAGTCGGATGTTCAGGCGGATGTTAGTTCGGACAATGGCGCAGGCAATGAATCGGATGGTGGCTTAGACGGTGATGAGCCGGAAGCTGACGCTGATGGCGAGACCTTGCAGTAAAGGCTGGATGACACGATGACGAACGAAGCGGAAGCCTTGGCTCGATTACGCGATGAAATCGATCAGATTGATCGCGATATTCAGACGCTGATTAATAAACGAGCGGCGTGCGCTCAGCAAGTAGCTGAAGTAAAGCAAGCCGCTTCAAATGGCGAGCAAGTTCAGTATTACAGGCCTGAGCGTGAAGCTCAGGTTTTGCGTGCTGTGATGGAGCGAAATGAAGGGCCTTTGCCCGGCGAAGATATGGCGCGCTTGTTCCGTGAAATCATGTCGTGTTGCCTTGCTTTAGAAAAGCCACTTAGTGTGGCTTTTTTAGGTCCCGAGGGTACGTTTACCCACGCTGCGGCCTTAAAGCATTTTGGGCACTTTGTTCAGGCACAGCCTCTTGCTGCCATAGATGAAGTGTTTCGCGAAGTAGAGTCGGGTCAGGCGAACTATGGCGTTGTACCGATCGAAAACTCAACCGAAGGTATGGTCAATCACACCTTAGATAGTTTTGTTGATTCGCCGCTTTATGTGGCTGGCGAAGTCAAACTGCGCATTCATCATAATTTGCTTTGCAGTACCGAGGTCGATATTGCGTCGGCAAAGCGTGTTTACGCGCATCAACAAGCCTTAGCGCAATGTCGTAAATGGCTCGATTCGCATTGTCCTCAGATTGAGCGC
Organism: Oleiphilaceae bacterium; assembly: GCA_034110885.1. Taxonomy (GTDB): domain Bacteria; phylum Pseudomonadota; class Gammaproteobacteria; order Pseudomonadales; family Oleiphilaceae; genus PZPK01. Next base: position 9,882 of record JAWUYI010000012.1, on the reverse strand, counting down.
GTTGCGGTGTCTAGCAATGGTGAAGCAGCTCGACTAGCGACCGAAGAAGACGGCGTGTTTGCGATTGCTAGCCAGATGGCGGCGGAGCACTATGGGCTTCAGACCTTGGCTCGAAATATTGAAGACAACCCTGATAACACCACGCGGTTCTTGATTATTGGGTCCGAGGTTGTGCCGCCAAGCGGTGATGATAAAACGTCTATTATGGTTTCGGTCAAAAATAAGCCTGGTGCGCTTTATCATGTGCTAGAGCCTTTTCATCGTCATGACGTGAGTATGACCCGCCTTGAGACACGGCCTTCAAACTCAGGAACGTGGGCTTACGTGTTCTATATTGATTTCGAGGGGCATGTAGCGGATGACGAAGTTAAGGCAGTGATTCAAGAAATCTCTCCGGAAGCGGTCGAGATCAAACACTTAGGGTCTTATCCTGTCGGTGTCCTCTAGCGAACGCTAGAAAATAGTGTGCTAGCAGTGAGTTAGCAGCCAGTTATCAGTTTTGGGCAATAAATATGGGTGATTTAAGTCGATCTTCTTGTGACTTTGTGGCGTTAGCTAGCGAAGGTGTGCGAAGTTTGCATCCTTATCTTCCGGGTAAACCAAGCGACGAGCTCGAGCGGGAGCTTGGTATTCGTAATATCGTCAAGCTTGCGAGTAATGAAAACCCTTTAGGTCCAAGCCCGAAGGCCTTAGCGGCTATTCGTGCTGAATTGGACGGTCTTTGTCGATATCCAGACGGCAACGGTTTTGTTTTGAAGTCTGCCTTAGCGAAGCGTTTTAACCTTGATGTTAAAGGCATCACTTTGGGTAATGGTTCTAACGACCTGTTAGATATTATTACTCGTGCTTATGCGGGCCCAGGTCGCGAGGTCATTTTTTCTCAGTATGCTTTTGCTGTATATGCCTTATCTACTCAGGCGGTGAACGCAAAGGCTGTTGTAACGCCGGCAAAAGAATGGGGTCATGATCTCGATGCAATGCTAGCAAACGTTACGGAAGCGACGTCACTGATCTTTATTGCAAACCCAAATAATCCAACCGGTACAGTGCTAAGTGAGACGCAATTACGCGACTTTATGGTTCAGGTTCCAGAGCGTGTAATTGTTGTATTAGATGAAGCCTATACCGAATACAGCGAAGCGGGAGAGTTGCCAAATGGCTTGTCCTTGCTCTCGGAGTATTCGAACTTAATTGTGACTCGAACTTTTTCCAAAGCGTGGGGGCTTGCTGCCTTGCGTGTAGGGTATGCGGTGTCTAATTCTGATATCTCCGATATTCTTAATCGTGTACGTCACCCATTTAACGTGAACTCGCTGGCTTTAGTTGGTGCTGCGGCAGCACTAGAAGATGAAGAGTATTTAGTTCGAGGTCGAGAGCTTAATCGTGCGGGTATGCTGCAGCTTGAATGTGCGTTTCAGCGTTTGGGTCTTGAGTATATTCCATCGAAGGGAAACTTTATTTGTGTCGACGTTAAACGCTCGGGTGTTGAGCTGTTTCAGGAATTGCTGAAAAAGGGCGTTATCGTGCGACCGGTTGCAAACTACGGTATGCCAAATCATATTCGTGTCTCGATTGGCCTAGAAAGCGAGAATGCGACATTTATAGAAGCTCTGGAGTCGATTCTTTGAATCAAGAGCTGCAAACCTATCGGATCAAAAAACTTGCGGTTGTCGGGCTCGGGTTAATTGGCGGGTCGTTGACTAAGTGCCTTCGGGGTAAAGGGTTTGTAGAGCAAACAATTGGCTATACGCTGGATTACCATAACGCGCAGTTAGGTGTTGAATTGGGTGTAGTTGATGTGGCTGCGGCTACGGTAGAGGATGCAGTGCGCGATGCAGACTTAATCGTTCTTGCGGTTCCGGTTAAAGCCTTTGTAGATGTGCTTGAATTAATTAAGCCGGTGCTTAAGTCTAGCGCGGTGTTAACGGATGTGGGTAGCGCAAAAGGTGTGTTTGTTGATGCGGTGCGAACTGTATTTGGCACTGTTCCTCCGAATGTCGTCCCTGGTCATCCTATTGCGGGTTCTGAGCGCAGTGGTGTGACGGCTGCGCAGCAAGATTTATATGTGAATCATAAGGTGATTTTGACGCCTCTTGAGAATACCTCAGATGATGCGCTCAGTTTAGTGCGTGATATGTGGCAATTGTGTGGCGCAAACGTGCTAGAAATGGCGGTCGAAAAGCACGATGAAGTGCTCGCTGCAACAAGCCATTTACCACACCTTATTGCATTCTCACTTGTCGATACCTTGTCTGGAAACCCTGATAATGAAGATATATTTCGTTATGCGGCAGGTGGATTTCGAGACTTTACGCGGATAGCGGCCAGCGACCCGGTGATGTGGCATGACATTTTTATTGCAAATAGCGACGCGACACTAAGAGTTTTATCGCGATTTGCGGCAGACTTAGATGAATTACGTTTGGCAATCGAGCAACAAGATAGCCAAAAAATGCTTGGAGTGTTTACGCGAGCGCGAGCCGCGAGAGAACACTTTTCCAAGGTGTTATCAGGACAATCTTACTTAAATATTATGAATACAAATAATGTGGTTTTTAAAGCTGCGCCAGGCGGCTCTGTAACAGGTAGCATTCGTGTTGCTGGAGACAAATCTATCTCGCACCGTTCAATTATGCTTGGGGCGCTTGCCGAAGGCCTTACTGAGGTTGAAGGCTTTCTTGAAGGTGAAGATAGCCTAGCAACATTGCAGGCGTTTCGTGATATGGGGGTTGTTATTGAAGGCCCGACTAACGGTCGCGTTCGCATTCATGGTGTAGGTCTTAATGGTCTTCAGGCGCCTCCTGGTCCAATTTATTTGGGTAACTCGGGTACCGGAATGCGACTTTTTTCGGGTCTTCTTTCTGGTCAGGCGTTCGATACTGAATTGACGGGTGATGAGTCGTTGACGAAACGCCCGATGGAGCGCGTGGCTTCGCCTTTGCGTTTGATGGGTGCCAGTATTGAGTCAGGCGAGGGCGGTCGCCCGCCGCTGAAAATTAAAGGCAAGCAAGCTTTAAAGGGTATTCACTATGACATGCCTATGGCGAGCGCTCAGGTGAAATCGTGTCTGCTATTGGCGGGCATGTATGCTGAAGGTGAAACGAGTGTGACCGAGCCAGCGCCAACACGTGACCACACCGAGCGCATGTTAAATGGTTTTGGTTATTCGGTAGAGCGCGCGGGTGCGACGGCTAAGCTTTCGGGCGGTGGCCGCATGACGGGTGGAAAAATAGACGTTCCTGCGGATATTTCATCGGCGGCATTTTTTATGGTGGCTGCATCTATTACACCTGGTGCTGATTTGCTGCTCGAGCATGTTGGGCTTAACCCAACGCGTGTTGGTGTCATTAATATTTTGCGCCAAATGGGTGGAGACATCACCATTTCTAATGAGGCAGTGGTTGGTGGCGAGCCAGTAGGGGACATTCGTGTTAAGCATGCTCAATTGAAGGGTATTCATATTCCTGAAGATCAGGTGCCTTTGGCTATCGATGAATTTCCTGTTTTATTTATCGCAGCGGTATGTGCTGAAGGTGAAACCGTTCTTTCGGGTGCCGAAGAATTGCGTGTAAAAGAAAGTGATCGTATCCAGGTGATGGCGGATGGTTTAGCGCAGCTTGGTGTGCGCACAGACGTTAAGTCGGACGGGATCGTTATAAAGCAGTCTGTAATGCAGGGTGGTACGGTACATAGTCATGGAGATCATCGCATTGCGATGGCTTTCTCGGTCGCGGCTCTGCGTGCTGAAGGTGAAATTGTTATTAATGACTGTGCGAATGTAGCGACATCGTTTCCGAACTTTGTCGAGTTGGCGGCGAGAGTTGGTATGAAACTAACGGTCGTTGGCTCAGAAGGTTAATTGAATGGCTTCAGATATAAACGCTCCAGTAATCTGTATAGATGGGCCGAGTGGTTCAGGTAAGGGAACCATTACTCAGTTGGTTGCTCAGGCGCTTGGTTGGTCGATCTTAGATAGCGGAGCTTTATATCGATTAACTGCGCTTGCGGCTATAAAAGCAGGGGTGCCTTTCGATGATGAGGCTCAATTGGCGCGTTTAGCCGCAGAGCTTGATGTAGAATTTGTTGCCTCTGAGCCGGGGCAGCCAGTCAGCGTCGTATTGCAGGGCAGTAACGTGACAGATGAGCTACGTTTGGAAACTACAGGCAATAATGCTTCAAAAGTTGCAGTGCTTCCAGAGGTTCGCCAAGCCTTATTGCAACGTCAGCGAGATTTTCAGAAAATGCCCGGTCTAGTGGCTGACGGGCGTGATATGGGTACGGTGGTTTTCCCTGACTCTCCTTATAAAGTATTCCTCACCGCGTCAGCCCAAGCTAGGGCTGAGCGTCGTTATCAGCAGTTGAAGAAACAAGGGGAAGATGTTAGAATCGCGACCCTTTTGCAAGAGATCGAAGAGCGTGATGCTCGTGATATGGGTCGAAAAGCCGCGCCGTTAAAGGCCGCAGACGACGCTATCACGATAGATACCACTGCACATTCGATTGAGCAGGTGCTGGAAAAAGTTCTATCTTTGGTGACAGTTTAAAATTTTTATTTAACTGCTCACCAGAAAATCACTTTATCCAACGAATAAATTTTAAACCGTTGAGGTCTTTAGATGCCTGCCAGTGGCGTAGACCTTAATAGTATTAACTAGCCCGTATTGACTGGTGATACGGAGTATACAAACCACAGGAAATGTAATGAGCGAGAGCTTTGCTGATTTATTTGAAGAGAGCCTAAAAGAAATCGATATGACCCCAGGGTCGATCGTTAAAGGTGTTGTTGTTGATATCGATAGTGATTGGGTCACAGTCAACGCTGGCTTGAAATCTGAGGGTGTTATCCCTCTATCCCAGTTCATGAACGATGCTGGCGATATTGAACTAGCCATTGGTGATACCGTAGACGTTGCACTAGACGCGGTTGAAGATGGTTTCGGTGAAACACGACTATCTCGTGAGAAAGCGAAGCGTGCTGAAGCTTGGATTGAGCTTGAGAAAGCATTCGAAGCAGAAGAGATCGTTAAAGGTATTATTAACGGTAAAGTTAAAGGCGGCTTCACAGTCGAGCTTAAAACTATTCGTGCATTCCTACCTGGTTCACTAGTTGACGTACGTCCAGTTCGTGACACTTTACACCTAGAAGGCAAAGAGCTTGAATTCAAAGTAATCAAGCTTGACCAAAAGCGTAACAACGTTGTGGTTTCTCGTCGAGCGGTTCTAGAAGCTGAAAACAGCGCTGAGCGTGATGCATTGTTAGAAACAATGGCTGAAGGCATGGAAGTTAAAGGTATCGTTAAGAACCTTACTGACTACGGTGCGTTTGTTGATCTAGGCGGTGTTGACGGTCTTCTACACATCACAGATATGGCTTGGAAGCGTATTAAGCACCCAAGTGAAATCGTGAATGTTGGCGACGAAATCAATGTTAAAGTATTGAAGTTTGATCGTGAGCGTAACCGTGTTTCTCTAGGTCTTAAGCAATTGGGTGAAGATCCATGGGTTTCAATCAAAGAGCGTTACCCAGAGAATACTCGTGTGACTGCACGTGTAACAAACCTAACAGACTACGGTTGTTTTGCTGAGATTGAAGAAGGCGTTGAAGGTCTTGTTCACGTTTCTGAAATGGATTGGACGAACAAGAACATTCACCCATCTAAAGTTGTACAACTTGGTGATGAAGTTGAAGTAATGGTTCTTGATATCGACGAAGATCGTCGTCGTATCTCTTTGGGTATTAAGCAGTGTCATGCTAACCCATGGGAGCAATTCTCAAGCAACTTCAATAAAGAAGACAAAATCAGCGGTAAGATCAAATCTATCACTGACTTCGGTATCTTTATTGGTCTAGACGGCGGTATTGATGGTCTAGTTCACTTGTCAGACATCTCTTGGCACGAAACGGGCGAAGAAGCTGTTCGTAAGTACAAGAAAGGCGACGAGATTGACACAGTAATCCTTTCTGTTGACCCTGAGCGTGAGCGCATATCTCTTGGTGTTAAGCAGCTAGAACGTGACCCATTTGCTGAATTTGTTCAAGCAAATGACAAAGGCACGATCATTACAGGTACTGTTAAGTCTGTTGACGCTAAAGCGGCTATCTTAGAGCTTGCTGAAGATGTTGAAGCAACTTTGAAAGCTTCTGAAATGAGCCAAGAGCGCGTTGAAGATCTTACAACTCAGTTGAAAGAAGGCGACGAAGTAGAAGCTAAAATCATCAACGTTGATCGTAAAAATCGCGTAATTAACTTGTCTGTTAAGTCGAAAGATATTGACGAAGAGAAGCAAGCGATGAAAGACGTTCGTGAGAAGCAAGTTGAGTCATCTGGCCCAACTACTATCGGCGATCTGATCAAAGAGCAGATGCAAAACAAGTAACTACTTGTTAAATAATAAAAAAAACGGGCCATTGGCCCGTTTTTTTTTGTGTTTTGTTTTTCCTTGTCTAAACTGAAATTGAAAGTGTTTATTATGGAAAATCAATGACTAAATCAGAATTAGTAGAAATTATTGCAGCCAAGCAGACTCAGTTGTCTGTTAAGGATGTTGAGCTTGCGGTAAAAACTGTTATCGACCTTATGTCTTCAACTCTTGCGTCAGGCCAGAGAATTGAAATTAGGGGCTTTGGAAGCTTTTCCTTGCACTACCGCTCTCCAAGAGTTGGTCGTAACCCAAAGACCGGCGAGTCGGTGACGCTTGAAGCGAAATATGTTCCGCACTTTAAACCAGGTAAAGAGTTGCGTGACCTTGTTAATGATAGCTTGAAAGAAGGGTATTGATACTGCGCGGCTTGATTTGCGCACGTACCTGCCTCTAGAATCTCGTGCTAGTATTCCGCTTACATATTTATCAGAAGGGTCTAGCTAAGGTATGTTGAAACTGAAACTTTTGTTTGAAGTGCTGCTTCTTTTGATCGTGGTCGCGCTTGGCGCAACCTTTGTTCTTTCTAACCCTACTGTCGTTCCTCTAGACTTCCTGTTTATCGAATTTGGCCTACCTGTAGGGACGATTGTCGCTGTTACCTTTGTTTTTTCTGGCCTCCTTGGCTATGCGGTACGTTGGCCAACAACGCTTCGCTTGCGCGTACTGTCTAATCAAAAAGATAAAAAAGTTCAAAAGTTAGAGCAAGAATTGGAAAAGCTGAAGAACGAAAGTATAAAGGTCTAATTTAGCGTGAATGACGGCGGCTTGTTCGGCCTGCTACTTGTTGCACTTGCCGTGGGGTGGGTGTTGGGTCGTTATGGTACTTGGTCCAAACGTGCAAATCCTAATTCGCTTAGTCTCGATACAGACACATCATTCACGCCCTCAAAGCATCCCTTGCAGCTTTTATTTGACAGTTACAACGATGAAGCCATTGATGCATTTCTCGCACGAATTGAAGTTACCTCTGAAACCCTGAGCTTGCACCTTTCTATTGGTCGTCACTTTCGTCAAAGGGGTGAAGTCGACCGAGCTATTCTGGTGCATCAAAATTTATTGTCCCATCCGCAATTGAGCGAGCAAAGTACCCAGAGTGTGATTTTTGAATTGGGTGCTGATTATAAAGCAGCAGGGTTATATGACCGCGCAGAGGCCTTGTTTCAGCAACTGCTTGAGAGCAAGTCTATGGGTAAAAAGGCCCAATACGAGCTGTTGACGGTTCTTGAAATGCAAGGCGAGTGGGAGGAGGCTATTTCTCATGTATCACGCTGGGATCGCCGAAGAGATCCTCAGTTGGCGCTGCGTTTGGCCCATTATTATTGTGAGCTTGCAGACTCTGCGTTAGAATCCGGCGCGCGTGCAGATGCGCATGCTTTGTTACGCAAGGCGCGAAAAGCGTCAAAGACGTGCTCGCGAATATATCTACTCAATGCGAAACTTTATTGGCGCTCTGAGCAATACTCAAACGCGATATCATATTCACGAGAGGCTATTCGCTTGTCGCCTGAGTATTCGAATTTAGTGCTACCCATTCTTTACGAATGCACAGAAAAGACAGGCAGCGAGCAGCTATTATTGGGCTTTTTAGAGCAGCAGTACCGTAAAACCGAGTCTCTTCAGTTATTGTTGAGTTGGTTAGGTGTTCTAGAGCATTTTGATCGCGAGCGCGCAGAAAGTGTTTTGCGTGAGGTCATGCCTAAGCACCTTAGCGTTGCCTTGTTAGAGCGTCTCGCTAAGTTGGCCGAGTCTGACGACGCAATGAAAGGTAGTTCGACGATGCTTTCTGTTTCCAGTGCTCTGACGCGTTTGCGAGAGAGTCAGCCTGCATATACGTGCGCTCATTGCGGCTTTATGGGCAAGCACTTGCATTGGGTATGCCCTGGTTGCAGGACGTGGCAGTCTATGGCGCCTTACAGTAACTAGTGGATTGAAAAGCATTCTTTGAGTTGGCTTACGATTAATAAACTGATTGAGCAGAAATTGTATGAGTATATCTGAAGACATTAAATCGCCCATTTTGGTTGCCCTCGACTATCCCTCTCAGTCCTCTGCTTTAGCGATGGCGGAGCAGTTAGACCCTAAGATGTGCCGATTGAAAGTGGGTAAAGAGCTCTATACTCGTTGTGGTCCGCCTATTGTTGAGTCGCTGCAAAAGCAGGGTTTTGACGTATTTTTGGATCTAAAATTTCATGATATTCCGAATACGACTGCTCAGGCCGTCGGTGTGGCTGCCGAACTTGGTGTTTGGATGGTCAATGTTCACGCATCTGGCGGTCAGCGCATGATGGAAGCGTGTGCGAGTAAGTTATCTACATTTCAGACTGCACCGCTGTTAATTGCAGTGACGGTGTTGACGAGCATGGAGCAAACCGATTTGAATGGCATTGGTATTTCTTCATCGCCGCTTGAGCATGTATTGCGCCTTGCTAGGCTTACTCAGGAGTCTGGTTTAGACGGTGTTGTGTGTTCGTCTCATGAGGTGCAACCACTCAAAGCGGACTTGGGATCTGAGTTTAAACTCGTTACCCCAGGTATTCGTCCTAAGTCGGCAGAGCTAGGTGATCAACGTCGCGTGATGACGCCTTCAGAGGCTGTAGAAGCCGGTTCCGACTACTTAGTGGTTGGTAGACCTATTACACAGGCTGCTGAGCCTATACGCGCTCTTGAAGCGATTCTTGATGAACTAAGTATTGCGTATTAGATACCGAATACGGAATATGAAGCACAAAACCTCTAAGCAAAAGCACTCGGATAAAAGCAGATTTAGAAATGGCCTTAACGACTTACTACCTTGAAATGGCAGCGCCGCCGGCATATGTCACCGACGCTATGAGTGCAGAGGCACAAGCGAATCGGTTTGTATTGCAGGAATGTGTGAGACCGCAGTTTGAATATAACCGGTTTTTGTATCAGTTAGTCGGTGCGGCCTTCGATTGGACGGAACGTCTTGTATGGAGCGACGAGCAATGGCAAACACTGGTTTCTGATTCCAAGCTCAGAACGTGGGTGGCTTATGTCGAGGGTGCGGTCGCGGGTTATTTCGAGTTGCACCGAGTGAATGACGATGTCGAAATTCTGTACTTTGGCTTGAGTGGCGACTTTATTGGTCAGGGCTTGGGTCGTCTGTTCTTGGAGTCGGCAGTAAGGCAGGCGTGGGATTGGCAAGGTGCGCATAGGGTTTGGGTGCATACGTGTAATTATGACCACCCTTCGGCTCTAAAAAACTATCAGCAGCGTGGCTTTACACTCTATGACACAACGGTCGAAGACGACTAACGAAACAGCTCCTCTAAGGTCTGCTTAGCCTCCAAAATCTCTTGGAATTCGTGCGTTGAGCCGCCTTTATCTGGGTGTGCTTTCTGCGCTAGTTTTCTAAAGCGCGCTTTAATCTCCTGATAACTCGCTTCGCTAGTTAGGCTCAATTTGGTGAGTGCTCGAGTGCGTTGGGCATGATTTTCG
>JAWUYI010000011.1:0-16224 GCA_034110885.1 Oleiphilaceae bacterium | reverse complement strand
AGAGTTGTAGATATCACCAGAATCGCCTGGCTCATTAACAACAGCGATTTCTTTAGTAAGGCCAGCCCCTTCAGAGTCAGTACGTGCACAGATAAGGCCGTTGTCGATACCTAGCTCTAAGAAAGCGTGGCGCAATGCACGAATCTTAGAATGGAAGTCAGCATGAGGTACAGTTACTTTACCGTCTTGGTGACCACATTGCTTTTCATCAGCAACTTGGTTTTCGATCTGTAGGCAACAAGCACCTGCTTCGATCATTTGCTTAGCCATTAGGTAAGTCGCTTCTGCGTTACCAAAACCAGCATCAATATCAGCAACGATTGGCACAACGTGAGTCACGTGGTTATCAATTTGATCTTGAACTTCAGCAACTTTTGCAGAATCGCCAGCTTCTTTAGCCGCATCTAGAGCGCGGAAAAGACCGCCTAGTTCACGTGCATCAGCTTGACGTAGGAATGTGTATAGTTCTTTAACCAACGCTGCAACAGACGTTTTCTCGTGCATTGACTGATCAGGAAGAGGACCGAAATCAGAACGCAACGCTGCAACCATCCAGCCAGAAAGGTACAAGTAGCGACGATCAGTCTTTCCACCGAAGTGCTTCTTGATAGAGATCATTTTTTGTTGGCCAACAAAACCGTGCCAGCAACCTAGAGACTGAGTGTACTTAGTCTTATCTGCATCGAACGCAGCCATGTCAGCGTTCATGATATCAGCAGTGTATTGCGCTATATCAAGACCAGTCTTGAATTTGTTTTGAGCGCGCATGCGAGCGATTGATTCTGGGTTGATTGCTGCCCAGCTATCGCCTTTAGCTTCAACAACCGCTGAAACTGCTTTAATTTCGTCTTGGTATTGTGACATTTAACTATCCCTCTAAGTTAGGAATGAAGTTCTATCCAACGCGGACCAGTGTCGTAGCAACACCTCGCAAACTACTGGACAGAACGTGAATCAATTTTCGGCCTGAATCATATAGAAGCGCCCACCATAAATAAAATATATCACTTGTATAGCCGCTATACATTAAGTGAATAGAGCTAGGTTTTACGGGGCTTTGAGGCACGTTCACGATTCATACAGACAATTGTTTACCTTTTAACTCGCTAAAACCAACTCAAGCGGCACGCTAGTACCAAGTAAACCACCATGTTAACCTTTTCGTATAAGAACCATATCCAACCAAACAGCGACCTTTATAGATGTTTAATATCAAACTTTCTGACTCGGCATACCGTATTGATGCGGAATGGGTTTTGTGTGTCGACGAGGCTAACCGTGTCTTAAACAAACACAGCCTTGTGATAGACCATGGAGAGATTCGCGCAATCATACCGACGAACGAAGCCGCGCAATTCGAAGTCAGCGATGTTATCTCGCTCCCTAATCACGTGCTGATGCCGGGCCTAGTCAATGCACACGGGCACGCTTCTATGACGCTTTTTAGAGGCATCGCGAACGACCTTCCCCTCATGGAATGGCTCCAAGACCATATTTGGCCCGCTGAAGCAAAGTGGGTTGATGCGGAGTTCGTGCGCGATGGAGCTCGACTCGCTATCGCAGAAATGCTTATGAGCGGCACAACAACCTTCAGCGACATGTATTTTTTCCCCGAAGAGGTGGCTAAGGTAAGCCAAGAAATTGGTATCCGCGCTCAGTTATGCTGCCCAATTTTAGACTTCCCTACTGCATGGGGAAATGGCCCGGACCATTACATAGACAAGACTCTCGCCCTGCACAAAGAATACAGAAGCGTTGAGTTGGTTGATATCGCGTTCGGACCCCACGCGCCTTACACCGTTTCTGATGAGCCATTTCGACGCATTGTAAAAGAAGCACACAAAAACTCGATCGCGATTCAGGTTCATCTTCATGAAACACAGCAAGAAGTTGACGATGCTATCGCCGCTAGCGGCACAAAACCAATTGAGCGCTTAAATCAACTTGGCCTATTTGCCCCTGGCCTGAACCTACAATGCGTTCATATGACCGCGTTAGATAGTAAGGACGTTGAATTTCTTGCGACAACAAACACCTCTATTGTGCACTGCCCCGAATCTAACCTTAAACTCGCAAGCGGCTTTTGCCCTGCCGACACGCTAAACAAAGCAGGTATAAATGTCGCGCTAGGGACTGACGGCGCCGCTAGCAACAATGACCTAGACATGCTTGGCGAAACAAAAACAGCCGCACTTATAGCGAAAGCCTATTCAAAAGACGCAAGCGCACTAAACGCAAATGAGTCCTTGCGCATGGCAACGATTAACGGAGCAAAAGCGCTCGGTATCGACCACCTATGCGGCTCAATAGAGCTTGGTAAAAAAGCAGATCTAGTTGCGTTAGACTTTAATCATTTAAATACGCAACCGAGCTTTCATCCGAGCGCCGACATCATTTATAGTGCCTGCGCGCGCCAAGTAAGCGATGTGTGGGTAAACGGAGTGCGTCAGATAAAAGACGGATCGCCTTTAACGTTTAATACCGACGACATCATCACCAACGCCAAGGCGTGGGCAAAGAAAATCAATAACAGTGACGAGACCTAACATCATGAGCACAAGCCAAGCTAAAACCGAGAAGACATCAGCGAACCTTAATGTCGATCCAGCAGAAGTTGCTAAGTTTGAAGCGCTCGCGAGTCGATGGTGGGATAAGTCTAGTGAATTTAAGCCTCTGCACGACATCAATCCATTGCGTGTTAACTATATTGACGAGAGAGCACCACTGCCGGGCAAAAAAGTGTTAGACGTTGGTTGCGGCGGTGGTATTTTGAGCGAAGCGATGGCATTTCGCGGAGCCAATGTTAAAGGCATTGATATGGGCGAGGCGCCACTAGGCGTTGCACAACTTCATAGCTTGGAAAGCGGCGTTGACGTTTGCTATGAGCGTTCAACTGTTGAAGATCTAGCCCAAAATGAAGCAGGCACCTACGACATTGTTACCTGCTTAGAAATGCTTGAACATGTACCGTCGCCTGCGTCGGTCATTGCAGCTTGCGCGGCCTTGCTTAAGCCAGGCGGTCATTTGTTCTTAAGCACCATTAACCGCAACCCAAAAGCCTATTTATTTGCAATCGTGGGCGCCGAACATGTTCTCAAGATGCTCCCCAAAGGCACGCATGACTATAAAAAATTCATTAAGCCTTCTGAAATGAGCAGTTACTTGCGTCACGCTCAACTAGAGTTCTTGGATTTAACTGGCATGACCTACAACCCACTGATAAAAGAGTACAAACTGGCGCGCGATGTCGATGTCAATTACCTGATGCACGCCGTAAAGCCTGCCGAAGGTGAGCCAGTTTAATGAGCACGTTAACGCACAGAGGCAGTGTACTTTTCGATCTTGACGGCACCCTAATGGACACAGCTCCTGACTTTGTTGAAACCCTGCGTATTTTACGTGCACGTTACGATCTATCTGAACTCGATAGCACACTCATCAGAAACAATGTTTCTGATGGCTCTCGGGCCCTAACACGCATATGCTTTCCCGAGAACATCAATGAGGAGTTATTTGAGCAGAGGCGCTTAGAACTGCTAGATATTTACGCTTCTACAGTCGGTACAAATGTTTCGTTCTTTCCAGAAGTTCGCCAAGCTCTAGATGTTATTGAGCAGAAGAATATCCCTTGGGGAATTGTCACGAACAAACCTAGGCTTTATACCGAACTGCTTCTTGAAAGAACGGGACTCGGCCAGAGTTGTGCCGCTCTAATCTGTGCGGATGATCTTAGCCGAGCCAAACCAGACCCCGAAGGTATACTGCGCGCGTGCAAACAAATAAATCGCGCACCGGAGCACTCTATATATGTTGGTGACCACGAGCGTGACATTCAAGCCGGCAAAGCAGCTGGCTGTAAAACTGTGGCGGTTACCTTTGGCTACATTCACGACCCTAAAATCATCACCACGTGGAATGCGGATATCATCATGACTCAGGCGAGCGACCTCACCTGCCTGCTTGACCTTTAAAGAAAACCTTTTGCTCAACTATAAAATGGCCTCTACGTCTTCTCAATCAAGACCTTATTCGGCCTAGAGCACCAAGAAATCACGTACATTTTTTAAACTTCCTTCCTTGCGCACTGAGCTAGCTAGACTAAGCTATTCTCATGTTTAAACGGCCTTCGCCAAGGATTGAATATGGTCTCGCAAACCGCATTTGTTATTGATGACTCCAAGTCAGCCCGCATCATGCTCGGTCGCATGTTAAAAAAATCAGGCATAGAAGTTTCATTATTCGAATCGGGAGAAGATCTGCTCCAGGCAGTTGAGCACTTACCACCTCCTAACGTCATTTTTATGGACCATATGATGCCGGGGATAGACGGCCTTGAGGCAACGCGAGTCTTGCGAAAGCAAGAACCCTACGCGAACATCCCTATCTTTATGTATACGTCTAAAGACGAGCCAAGTTATGCCGCCGAAATCGCAAGCGCCGGTGCTAACGGGGTATTGCCAAAACCTGCAACACCCGACGCACTTTCGCGCATAGTTGGCAGCAACACAGCCCCGGCCAAGCAAGATGACGCGCCAGTTAAACCTGACGCCAATGGCGAAACAGTACAGAACTTAATAAAAGAAACAGCCGCGCTGCAACGAAAAATGCTGGAGCTTGAAGAGGCAAACCATAGTTTGCGCTCAACTATCTCAAGCTTGATTAGCGAAGGTAAAAAGCCACATGCTACAGAGAGTCATGCAGAGCACGTCACCCAAAACGCATTCAACGCCGCCATCGCTCAGATCAATCGTCAGATTGACGAGAAGCTAAGTTCGCAAGGTGAACGCATTACAGCAGAGATTTCTGCACAAGGGAGTTTATCTAAAGACCTTGAAGCACAAATCCAGTCTATTGCAGGTACAGCCGGAGAAAAAGCGGCACAGCTGCACGTCCCTAAAATCGCTGAAAGCCATGCGCAAGCCGTCGCCGCAAAAGTCGCTGCCGCTCAAGCAGAGATCGTAACAAATAAGAGTCTTTCAGCATTATCATCGAAAGGCCAAGGTACGAATCTAATTATTCTGATGTGCGTAGTGCTTACCGTCTTTTCTATAGGTCTTCATTTTTTAAATTAGCCATTCGTCATAACCAAATCCTTTAGAGGTCGCTATGTCCAACATTCTTCGGTCGCTTAGCATTACACAGAAACTCTTGCTGATTTCATTATTACCAAGCATCTTAGCGCTAGTTTTTGTGGCACAAACTATTAAAGAAGACATGCATACTGTAAGCCACATTCAAACATTACAGAAAAGCATCGAGCTTTCCAAAATGCTCGACGACGTCGCACATAATCATGCGGTAGAACGAGGCTTAAGCGCCGGCTTTTTGGGCAGCAAGGGAGTTTCTGGTCGCGACAAACTTGATATGCAAAGAACCAAAGCTGACCAAGCCGTATATGCGTTGAATAAGTGGGTTGAAGCGAACCAAGATTTCCAATTAAGCCCTCAAATAACAACGAAAATATCTGAACTTGCCTCTCTCTTGAAACAAAAGACAAGCACAAGAAGTGCGGTGAACGCGCTCGAGCCGAATAATGGCGCCTTTTATTTTTATTCTTTAATCAACGAAACGGCGCTGACAGGCATAGAACAGGTCGGCGTACATTTAGACGATATCGCGCTAAACGAGCGCTTTTACACCTATTTGAACCTTTTATGGCTTAAGGAGAAAGCGGGACAAGTAAGAGGCATGGTAAATGGCGCTGTTAAAAGCGGAAAACTAGAGCCTGAAAAAAATGCCACGATCAACTCATTCATTAGAAGTAAACAAGCTTACCAAAACAAAGTAAAAGACTTTGCTCAAACCCAGACAATCGCGGAAATGGAAAAACTAGAAAAGTCTCAGAGCTATCAAGATGTGTTAGCTGCTGAAAACGTGCTTTTAAGCATGCCAAATAACCTAAACGGAGTTCCTAGCGACACCAAAAAGGACTGGTTTCAACTTGCGACAACCAATATCGTAGCAGTTAAAAAGATCGCTAATGCTGCCGCGACAAACCTTGGCACCCACCTTGAAGAAAAACGACTTCAAGGCAACTTTGCCCTAAAAATAGAAATATCAGTAACCATATTAACTATGGCGCTTATCGCTTTCGTTATTATATGGCAAGTCAAAGATCTTAGCGGCCGAATAGGCTCAATCAGATCACTGCTAAGTGGCGCCGTGTCGGACGGTGATCTTGTGAGCCGTTCATTAGATTCAAGCAATGATGAAGTCGGACAAATAGCGCACTCAATCAATCAGTTTTTAGACGTCATGAAGGGGTTTGTGTCTAGCTTGCAAAGTCTATCCGCGGTTCTTGAGGATCGTTCAGCCGATATAGTTCAAGCATCGAATCAGAACAAACTCTCTTTAGATCAACAGTCACAGCAGTCGCAGATGCTGGCCAGCTCGATTACCGAGATGTCTGCCAGTATTGCAGAAGTCGCACGCTCTACCCAAGACTCAGCCGATGCGTCTCTTAATGCAGCTAATGCAAGCCACAAAGGCCGCGACACGGTACAGCGAACTATTGATGAAGTAAGTAAACTCGCCAATTCAATTGATGATGCAGAAACAAGTATTAAAGACGTTTCTGAAAACTGCACCCAGATCGAAACAATCATTGATACTATTCGTGCAATTGCTGAGCAAACTAACCTGCTTGCCTTGAATGCAGCGATTGAGTCTGCACGTGCTGGCGAGCAAGGACGAGGCTTTGCCGTTGTCGCTGATGAGGTGCGCTCTTTGGCACAGAGAACCCAGCTTTCAACGGAAGAAATAAACAATATGATCACGACTCTGCAACAAAGCACTGAGGTTGCACACTCAAAAATGCTCATGAGCAAAGTTTCTGCGAAACAGTGCATGGAGCATTCGCAAGAGTCAGGTGAACAACTCAGTAAGATTTCAAACTTAAATACTCAAATACAAAACCTTTCTACGCAAGTTGCCACCGCAACAGAAGAACAGTCGAGCGTTTCTGTGGAAATCAGCCAAAGTGTTGTGGATATCAGCGAAAAAGCTAAAGCACTTAACGAAACTGCTGAACTGCTAAGAGCCGAAGGTGACGAACTAAGTGGAATAGCAGGTGAGTTAAAGAGAAAAACTGATTTTTATCGTGTAGCCTAAGTAGAGAAAGTAACGACAACAGCTTTAATGAAGCATTACTTTGGCTGCTAGTTGCGCGCACTAGCAGCCAAAGTTTAGTAGGGATCTTCTATTCGTCTTCTTTCAAAAGCGAGAGCTGACATAGAGGTTTAGGCCGAGACCTATTTCGGCGACTTCATCAAGAAGTTGATCGCGTTCGATAATTTCTTTCGAAACCGTCCCCTTTAAGCCGAAAGACACGCTTTCTGAATAATAGTATTCCATATAACCCGTCAGAGCGTTGAACGCCCCATCATCCTTCGAAAGGTAATTAATGCTCATTGAGCGCAATTCCACACCTAACTCAAGTTGAGGCGTAACAAATAGACCGACAGACCCACCCCATGCACTGTCTTTAAAACCTTTGCCAATGCGGAAACTTTCAAACGGAGTTTTTCGTTTTTCATGTTCGTAATACAAAGACACTCTATACGTTAAGTTTGGCGCATCGACCAAAAGCTGATAATCAAGCATCAAGTCTTCAAATTCATAACCGTCACCCGTCATACGCTCATAGTTAAGCATAAGCAACCCGTACTCACTCGCATGATACCCTAAGCCAATCAAGCCACCATCAAAGTCATCATCACGCAACTCTGTTTCGTGCCCTGAGCGAACGACGCCAAGTTTAATGCGCCAATCCGAGCTCATAACTCGACCATCAAAGCCTGCACGAAACAATTTAAAATCATCCTTCGGAGTTTGATCAATGCTCTCGAGTTCGCCAAATACGTACGCGTTTCGACTTACAAATTCAGACGCGCCAAGCGCCTTTTCATAAGGCGACACCGATTCAAGAAAGTACTTCCCATACACACCAAACTGATTCACATCGACATCTTTATGCGATTGGTCTGAATCGATGCTTGCGCGCGCGGCAGAAAATGTAAACGTGCTCGTATAGTCTGCCGTTGCAGAGTTAGAAAAGCCGAGCGCTAGATAAGACAATAACGGCAGCGCAAGTGATTTTTTATTCATAGGTTTCAACGAGAATTTAGTATTGGATGCTCATTTAAGATAGGCGATTTTATCGATCTTTCTAGTGCTGATTCACGTTTATAGTGAATACTCATAGTTTGTTATTTTTTTGGACTAAACTAGTATCCGTGAATTCTATTTAATTTAAGTTGCTTATGAAAATACTGATCGTCGACGACAGCCCAGTAAACCAACTGGTGACCGGCTCGATTATTGAGAGCCTTGGCATTGCCTATGCGGTTGCGGACAACGGTCTGCTCGCGCTAGAGGCACTTAAAAATGATCTAGGCAACGAAATTATGTTTATTCTAATGGACTGCCATATGCCAGAGCTTGATGGCTACAGAGCCACTAAGTTTATACGTCGCGGCTATTGTGGCGACGCGACAAAAGGCATACCAATTGTCGCGTTAACCGGATCCTCGGACGAAAGTGATGTTCAAACCTGTATAGAAGCAGGTATGAATGGCTTTTTAACCAAGCCGGTCGACAAAGAGCAGCTGTCTAAAATATTAAAAAAGTTCAGAACACACCCTGCACCTGACGCACTTTGAACCCTTCTAGATCAATTCAAGCCCTTTGCGTAGTTAGCAATGCCCTTACTAATCCCGTTTCTAAGCCCTTTTTTAACGATGCCTGTCGTAAATGGAATTTTAGACTCCAACTTAATGTCGTAAAACAACTCGCACCCTTCGTTCGTTGGCTCAAACCTTAGAGTGCCAACATGATTTTTAATTGGGCTGCCTTTTGTGATTTTGTACTCAATGAAATGATTATTTTCAAAACCTGTGATGGTCTCTTCAAATGATGGCAAAGGGCCAATATTCAATTGCCTCACGGACCCTAGGCCATTAGGAATTTCGCTGCCGTCTTTCACCCGTTTAACATTGATTCCGCAGATCTCACCGAAGCGCGCATGGTCGCTCAATTCTAAAAATACCTTTGCGATCGGCGCATTAAACGTAAAGTGCATGTTTATTTCTTGTTGTGCCATAAGTAACCCCATTTATGAATATTTTAGTGCTTGTTTTTATTCGCATATTTACGCGCTATTTAATCATGAGCGTGTTGTATACACTAGTAGTTCAAATGAGACATTGTGTTCATAAATCAACTGACTTTCCTTACGTGAATGCATACAATCGCCACCTATTTTCAACCCAATAGAACAACATGAGACTCTAATGTACAAATACGAAGCCCCCCAGAAACTCCTCGAGAACAAAGTCATCTTGGTGACCGGCGCCGGCGATGGCATTGGGAAGGTGGCTGCTAAAACCTATGCAGCCCATGGCGCTACTGTTATTTTGCTCGGCAGAACCGTTAGCAAACTTGAACAGGTTTATGATGATATCGAAAACGCTGGCTATAACAAGCCCGCCATTGTGCCATTAAACCTTGAAGGTGCCGCTGAAAAAGACTACCAAGACGTTGCCAACGTTATTGAGCAAGAGTTTGGTAAGCTCGACGGTATTCTGCATAACGCGTCACAGTTAGGTTCTATGACAACGATTGAGCAGTATGAGTCGGCTGTGTGGAACAAAATCATGCACGTAAATGTAAACTCTGCTTTTATGCTAACTCAGGCACTCATTCCTCTTCTAAAAGAAACCAAAGGCGCATCCGTTATATTCACAACATCAAGTGTTGGTCGAAAAGGTCGAGCATTTTGGGGCGCGTATGCAGTCAGCAAGTTTGCTACAGAAGGTTTAGTTCAAGTCTTAGCGCATGAGCTTGATGAAACGGACTCTATGGTAAAAGTAAACGCGATCAATCCGGGGGCTACACGGACATCCATGCGGGCAAGTGCATATCCTGCAGAAAACCCAATGAACAACCCTGCACCTGAAGAAATTATGCCACTGTATTTATATTTGATGGGCGCGGACAGTGAAGGTACAACAGGTCAAAGTTTAGACGCTCAATCCTGAACGCCTTAGCGCCGAACTATTCGCTAGTCGAAGCGCATTAGAACTGCGCTTCATAGGCCTTATACTTAGCATAGGAGGTAGTCTCTCCTGTTTTAGACAGCTCAAGAACAGCATATGGCATAAACTTATCGTCAACTTCCATTCCTGGACTGCCTACAGGCATTCCGGGCACCGTCAAGCCCATGCTAGAAGATTGTCCAGCGCCCTCCTCTTCGCGCACAAGATAGCTCTTAACATCCTTTGCTGGAACGTGCCCCTCAAAGATTGCTCCTGAGGCTGAGACAGCGGTATGACAAGAGCGAGCATTAGCAGGTATACCAAACTTGTCCTTTAGCTGAGCCATCGCTTGTTGCTCGATAACCTTAACTGTAAAACCTGCCGACTCAATATGGTTTACCCATTCTGCACAACAGCCGCAAGTTGGAGATTTGTACACAGTCAAAGCCATGCTGCTAGGAAGTGCCACCGAATTTACAGGTTGCTGAGCTTGATCGGTCTCTGATGACGATAAACGGGAGGCTGAAGCGTCGTTTAGGCTCGCATCGGAACATGCTTGCAGCGCAAGCAAAGCAAGCGCACAAAGCATTAGTTTGGGTAGAACAGTAAAAAGCGAACTAGATAGACAGCTAGGCAGAAAAGTAGATAGTAATCTCAGCATTTTAATAACCCTGGTAAAAGTTAGTCGACTTTGAGGATGCAAAACAATGCGTTCAACCTAAAGCAAAAGCATTCCGAGAAAGCCCCCTAGCACGACTAATATTGGAGGTGTTATGCGCCAAAAAGCAAGAGCTAGGTATATACACAACGCAAAACTAAGATCCGTCGCGTTACTTACGCTCGACACCCAAATCGGATCATAAAGTGCTGCGAGTAAAAGCCCTACCACTGAGGCATTAATTCCCCACAGTGCTGAGCGTAAGCGCGGGTATAGACGGATGTTTTCCCAAATTGGCAAAATACCAAAGAGCAGAAGAAATGAGGGTAAGAATATGGCAGCAGTCGCCAATACGGCGCCTGACACATTCATCAGCCCGCTTGTGTGCGCGGCACCGAGGTAGCTTGCAAATGTAAACAACGGACCGGGCACTGCCTGCGCTGCGCCATAGCCAGCAAGAAACGAATCCCGATCTACCCAACCATTTGACAGCACTTCAGTTTCGAGAAGCGGAAGTACGACGTGGCCTCCACCGAACACCAAAGCACCAGATTGAAAATAAGCTGCAAACTGAGAAATAATTTCAGAGTTCTGTTGCTGACTAAACCATGGGAGTACAACCAAACCAAGCACGAACATCAGCAGCAAACACGCCGGAATAAATCCCACACGCATTGGTTTAATCAGTCGTTCGACTGCTTCCTGCTTATCACCACGCGGACCCAAAATTGAACACACCGTCCCAACTACCAACATCAGCAAAGGTGCGGTGTATGTCATCGGCAACAGCCACATAAGCACAGCACTACCGACCAAGATACTTGCTCGCGGTGCATCAGGAGCTAAACTTTTTGCCATCGACCAGAATGCATGAACCACAACCGCTAGGGCGACAAGTTTAAGCCCATGAATCGCACCCGCATTGATGGACAGAGCGTCACTCGAAACAAGCAAAGCAAACGCAGCTAAAAGCACCGCTGAAGGCAAGGTAAAACCGAGCCACGCAAAAAACGCCCCGAAATAACCTCGTTGATGATACCCAATCGCCATTCCGAGTTGGCTACTGGCAGGCCCGGGAATAAACTGGCACAGTGCTAGGTAATCAGAAAAGCGATCATCGCTCAGCCATTTTCGCTTAGCAACGAATGCTTGTCTAAAAAATCCAATATGCGCAACTGGCCCGCCAAAAGAGGTACAACCGAGTGTTAGAAAACACAAGAATACCTGCCAATATGTGCTTTCTCTTGACTCTGGATTCACTTACTTCGCACCTTTCAATTCATCCTTGCTGAAAGTCGGAGCGAACATCACTCCAGCAGCATGCCGCGACGACCATGATGCCTATAAAGCGCCCTTCGACACCGATAGCATGAGTGCATCAGCCTCGCTAGAGGACATATAAACAGGCACAGCATAGGTAGAGTTCGCTTCTTTAAACGCTGCATACCGAATAGCAGGAAAGTCTTTCAGTTGTAAGTCAGATACTTTCGCATCAATACCCAAGCTCGTAATTAGATCTTTCACCGCACAGATAAATGCTTCCGCTTTATCAAGATCGCTCGCGCCCGACTTCGCCACACCAATCAACTCGGCTAATTCAGCTAGCTCTTTTGCAACATGCTCTTTATTGAACATCAATACGTGAGGCAGAACCTTAGCATTCGCCAAACCATGAGGAATGCGATAGCGAGCGCCCAACTGATGCGCAAAGGCATGAACGTAGCCTAAGCCAGCAATATTGATGGTTAGACCACCATAAAAAGACGCTAAAGCCATATTCTCTCGTGCGGCAATATTGCTTCCGGTTTTATAGGCTTTCGGTAAATTATCGAATACTAACTTTATACCGGCCTTCGAATAGTACTTTGACTCTTCATTGGCAAGGGTACTTAAAAACCCTTCAACTAAGTGCGTTAAGGCATCCATTCCTGTTGCAGCAGTGATTGCTGGAGGCAGACCTTTCATCAATACTGGGTCAAGCGCGGCCATCAAGGGAACGATCTTCGTCTCTATAACGAGTTCTTTACTGTGCGTCTCGGTGTCTGAGATAACAGCACCAATTGTCACTTCTGACCCCGTACCTGCAGTGGTCGGAACACAAAAGAAAGGCGCACTGGCCTTTTTACCTTTAAGAATCCCAACCAGCTTTCTAGGGTCAACACCATTCGAAGCAGCCAGCGCTATAACCTTCGCTGCATCAATTGAAGAGCCACCGCCGACCGCAAGAACGGAATCACAATTATTAGCTCTATAAACGCCTAAGCCTTTTTCTACCACCGCAAACGTTGGGTCCGGCTCAACATCAAGGAACAGCGTGTACTTCGCGCCCATTTTGTCGAGCGTTTTCAACATGACATCTAAAACACCTAAGTCATATAGCGGCCTATCGGTAACAACCAAGGTGTTTTTAAGTCCGAAATTAGCGATGCTCTCACATAACTTTACGGACGAATCTTTACCCGTCAAAACGGTAGGTTTTGGAATATTAAGAACTTTGACCAAGGCTTTTAGACCAGCAATATAACCCGTTCCTAAAAACTTATTCTTAGCGCGAGACATGCCAAAGCGATTAAAGAGTTGCTCATCGACTTGAGCAGACAAAGAAGAAAAATCCATAAGAAAACCTATATTGTTATTAGATGGTAGATGGCTTATTTTTATCCAGATTAACCTCTAAGCTTTTTAAGAACAAGAAGACATTAGGAGACACATAATTCCAAAATCTCACTGTCGAATTTGAGACAAAAAAAGAGCGCTCATTTGCGCTCTTTAGTTTAGCTTGAACCTTATATTTTTTGCCGCAGCACTACTTTGTATAGGTGTAAAAACCTTCTCTCGTTTTTCGGCCAAGAAGCCCGCCCCGCACATATTTACGCAGCAAGGGGTGGGCCCTATATTTGCCATCCCCAAACTCTTCGAACAATACATCCATAATCGCCAAACACACGTCAAGTCCAATTAAATCGCCTAATGCCAAGGGTCCCATTGGATGGTTAGCCCCTAACTTCATAGCCACATCAATATCTTCCGCGCTTGCCACACCTTCAGCAAGAATACCAACAGCTTCGTTAATCATAGGAATCAAAATCCGATTAACGACAAAGCCTGGCGCTTCGGCTACTTCGACAGATGTTTTCCCAAGTTCTTCCGAAATCGCTTTCACCCTATCTACAGTATCCTGAGACGTCGCGATTCCGCGTATAATTTCAACCAACTTCATAACAGGAGCGGGGTTAAAGAAATGCATCCCTATTACTTGATCTGGGCGGTTTGTTGCTGCCGCCACTTCAGTAATAGACAAGGAAGATGTATTTGTTGCGAAAATGGTATCTGCACCACATACGCGGTCTAACTCAGCAAATATGGACTTTTTGATGTCCATATTTTCAACTGCGGCTTCTACGACAAGCGCTGCGTCACTCACATCGCCGACATCGGTTGTACCATGAACCCGAGCAAGTATTGCGGTAACTTCTGTTTCCGTGAGCTTCCCTTTCTCGACTAAACGAGACAGCCCCCCTTGAATAATGCTGAGCCCTCGCTCAACAAGTTCTGGTTTAATATCCTTCAAAACAACCTGAAAACCCGCCGAGGCAAACGCCTGAGCAATGCCCGCACCCATGGTGCCAGCACCTATTACACAAATCTTACTCATATACGCCTCTTAAATACATCTCCACCACCTTTCAGATTTTGAAAGATTTTTATGTCGACCAGTCGACAAAAATGGAACAACAAAATTTAGCGCGCGAACGGTAACAGCATCAAACAAGTAGATCAAGAGACCTTACCTAAGAAGCTACCACCCGACCGAACGAGGGCAGCTTAAAAGCATAAGTTAGAGTGCGGAATTAATCTCGACGAGAATTAGCTCGTCAGTGCCAAGAGCCACGTTGTTAACGCTACCCTCAACATCGCCACTACCAGCTATTGGCTGCCCACTCCTAGAGATACGAGCGACAACATTAACTCGATCAAATTTGGAAAGCGCAAGCTCTGGACGCATAGCAAGAGAGTCATCAAGCGTGAGCGTGATAGGAAGATCGCTCAGCATTAACTTTTTAACGGCCAGAGGCAGAGGTGGGCCCGAAACCGCCTTAGCAAACACGAAAACAGTAGCATCAGCAGGAAAGCTTTCTCGTGCACTATCCGGGGCGGTCACCCTGACGTTAATAGACTTCAAATCTGAGGTCGAAGTATTTTCTGCAGGAACATCGGCGTCAACAGAACCTGCAGCGACATCAACCCCAGCTACCAAGCCTTTTGACTCTATGCTCTGTCCGGATTCAAGCGCAAGATATTCCGCGCGCTCAATACCCATCTCAATCGTCGCCTTTTGCGGGTGATCCGGTGAGACAGTTAGTATACGGCGCCAATATAACACCGCTTCTGCAAAACGACCTTCCTGGAAACTTGCGATAGCTTGGAGCCCTAGACTGTTTGCCTCGTCAGGGCTGATGGCATACGCTTGATTCAATGCTTGCGCTGTTAGCGGGTCATCGATCGGTCTACCTGAAAAGTAATAAGCCTGCGCCAACAGTCCAAATACCGACGCCCTCACTTCCGGTTCTTGTTCAAGAACCGAAAGTTTTTTGTAGGCCTCAACTGCCATTGCGTAATCCTGCACAGCCATAGCTGAACGCGCAAGCAAAGCCCAACCTTCTATATTATCTGGCGATGTTTCCAACTTTTGACGAAGGTGGCTTAACAGAGCGCGCGAGTCGCCCGCTTCGGCACGCGCAACCGCTTGCTCAAGCTCTATTTGCGAACCTAGCGCTTCGTTTTGCGCTAAAACGTCATCATAGGCGCCCCAGCGGTCATACAAAAAATAGGCACTTGGTATCGACACAGCAGCTAAGAGCACTAGCACTCCAATCTGGAACTTTTGCCCACCTAAACTAGCGTTGTGCGTCTGAGAAACAGCTAACGAATCCACATCGTCAATGAGACCGTCCTCTAACTCCTGCTTAAGTCCGTCAAAGTCTTGCTGAGAAATCGAACCCGCCGCAAGATCACTTGCCAACTCACGCAATCGCTCCTTAAAAATAAGAACATTTACACGCTCTCGCTCTTGCAGTTCATGACGTTCAGCGTCGTGCTGGATTTTTCGCTTGAAAATTACAGGCACTAAAACAAACAACAAGGCCGTCACAGACATTAAGGTGCTTGCTAACCAAAAACTATTATCCATTAAAAATTCTCTTCGAGCCCTTTAGGCTATTTCATTCGTCGTACTTGTTAACAAGATCTGCAATTTTGGACTGTTTGGCCACGCGAGCATCAGCTTTACTATCATGCATTGCAACGCCTTCAGATCGCGCGCGTGGACTAGCGCTAGAGACCAACCCAGCTGAGACTTCTTCAGTCGAAGGCGCTGCGGCTCCTTTCCTCTGAGACAACAGAAATACAACTAATACCCCTAAACCGATCAGTACCCATGGCCCATACCAAAGCAAATATGTTTCTGTAGTAACCCTAGGCCGATAGCTAACAAACTCACCAAAACGCTCAATCATATAGTCTACGACTTGC
>JAWUYI010000010.1:0-8303 GCA_034110885.1 Oleiphilaceae bacterium | reverse complement strand
CAGGTGCCGACACCTCAGTCTGTAGAGTTTAGGGACCCCAAGTATAGTTGGTTGCGCAAAGCAATGACGCGAACTCTAAAAGCAATGGACCCACACCCAACAGTGCTTATGGATCGTTTTGGTACCATTCAAATGGTAAATAAAGCATGGGCCGCATTCGATATAGACAGCGTTGGGTCTGAAGGAATGCAATCTATCGTGAATTACAACGACTTCTTGTTTAGCCAGCAATCGTTTGCTGATGCACAAGAGTTGCGCATGAACTCTTTATCCTTAATCTTAATGGCCATCAAACAAGAGAGTATGTTAACCCAGAACGCCGAATATGATGCCTTACTTGAGCGCCTTTTAGCGCACCCTGAAGTGCCTTTTGGCTGGAAAGAGCGAGCAGCAAACTTAGAACCCATGACTAGTTTTCGAGTTCAGTTTGAGCAGCAAGGCAAGCTCATCTCTTATTTCAACGTTAGTCAGACGGTGGGTGCGATGGGTCCGGTGTCGTTTGTTGCGGAGCCGCGACTTATTATTACGACCTTGTTTCCTGAAGACGAACTTCAGGCGCAGGTGTTGCCTGCCCTGATACCGGAACATTCCCTTCTGTTCTATTAAGGTAAACGCTCTGAAGTATATCCTGCTTAGTAATACGCTTTTGTCGTTTTGGTCGCTGTAGTGCTCGTAGTTGCTTTGCGCAGGTTTTGATTCCTCCCTCCTTCGTCTCTGTTTTTGTCTCTGTTTTTGTCTCTCGGGCGACACATCTGTGTAGCTTATGTCTCAGAACTGAGCCAGAAGATTTCATTGAAGCTTATTTGTCGCCAAGGTGACTGACCTATTTTTGCCTTCGTTTTACCTTAGCGCTAATCAAAATCTACGCGAATTTATGGGTAATTTTTTATGGCCACAATACAGGCGAATGGTGTCGAGCTTGCTTACGAGCAAGAAGGTGATACGACGAACCCAGTTATTTTATTAGTGCAAGGTTTGGGCTATCCCCTGAGCGCTTGGCCAGCAAGCTTCGTGCAGGGCTTGGTCGAAGCCGGCTACTGTGTGGTGCGCTTTGATAATCGAGATGTGGGTCTGTCGAGTAAGATGGATCATCTGACGATGCCAGCCATACCACAGGTGTTTGTAGATATTGCTCAGGGCAAGCCGGTAACCGTTCCGTATAGCTTGCAAGACATGGCGGATGACGCGCTAGCATTGATGGATGCGCTGAGTCTTTCGCAGGTGCATCTTTTGGGTATGTCGATGGGTGGAATGATTGCCCAAACGGCGGCTATTGCCGCGCCAGATCGTTTTCTTTCTCTTACCTGCATTATGTCGAGTACGAGTAATCCTGCGTTACCTGGTCCAAGTGATGCAGTGTCTTTTCATCTTATGTCTCAGCCCGAGAGTTCTGCCCCAGAACATTTACTCGCGCACGAAATGAAGACCAAGAAACTCATTGGCTCTCCCGCCTACCCACTTAGTGATGAAGAGATCCAAGCTTTCGTGATATCGCTGGCGATGCGTGGCGTTAGCCCATTAGGTGTGACGAGACAAACGCTCGCAGTCATGACGGCATCTAATCGAGAGTCTCGCTTGGCGGAGCTAAATTTGCCGGCGCTGGTGATTCATGGCGAAGCAGATCCTTTAGTTAATGTTAAGTCGGGTGTTGCGATTGCGAAGAGCATTCCTAACAGCCAGTTAAAAATATTTCCCGGTATGGGTCATGAAATTCCACTGCCTTTAGTGGATGAGATGGTCGATCTAATTTCTAAGTTATGCGCTCAATCTAAGGCCGCCTGACGTACTATTTTTAGGATATAACAATGAATACTTTTTCCGGCAAGGTTGCCGTTATAACGGGTGCAGCATCGGGTATTGGTCGCGAGCTAGCGCTGCAGTTGGCAGAGCAGAATTGTGCGCTTGCGCTGTTAGATAAAAATGAAGACGCGCTAAAACAAACGCAAGAAGCCGTTCTGAGGCTAGTAGATGATTGTCAGATTTATGCGATTGATGTTGGTGACGCAGAGAGCATGAAACAATGTGCAGAAAAAGTTGATGCGCATTTTGGGCGTGTTGATGTGCTGATCAACAACGCGGGTGTGTCTTTAATTGCTTCAGCGGGTGAGCAAAAGCTTGAAGATTTTCATTGGTTGATGAACATCAATTTTTGGGGTGTTGTACACGGCGTGCAGGCGTTTCTTCCTTACTTGCGTCAGTCTGATAGTGCGCACATCGTTAACGTGTCCAGTCTTTTTGGCTTGTTGTCACTGCCCTTACAGAGTGCCTACAACGCGTCTAAGTATGCGGTTAAAGGGTATACCGAATCTCTGAAGATGGAAATGGCTGGCACTAATGTCCATGTTTCGTGTGTGCACCCAGGTGGTATTAAAACAGATATTACGCGTAACCTTCGAGTGGGTAATGCGCCAGCAACGGTCACCAAAGAGCAGTTGGTAAAAGACTTCGATAAACTGGCAAAAACAAGTGCTAAAGATGCTGCGTCGGCCATCCTTAATGGTATGGCAAAGCACAAGCGTCGTATTTTGATTGGTGCGGATGCCAAAATTTTGGATGTGGTAAACCGTTTATTTCCTGGTCGGTATGAGAAATTGTTGGGCTTTGAAAAATCGGTTATCAATAGTCGCAATGCGCGCCTTAAAGCAGAGGCGGATCAAGATAAGTCTTAGTCGCTGCGTGTTGATTGGATCTACTAGGTCGAATTGCTAGGCCTTATTTTCTAGATAAAGCCGCTAGGTTGAACTAGGCGCGCTGAAAATGCGCGCCGGAACGCTCAGCTGCCAATGGAGTGATGGTAATACGGTTCATCCTACGCATAAAGTCTTGCCTTTTTTAGGTATTATTAAGCAAGGTGCAATACATAAAAAAATCGTTTGTGTCTTAGTAAAACGGCTGTTCACAGAAGTCGGAAAGATCCGTGCCTGTGTATAAAGTGGCGATTATCGCCAGAGTCGATATACTATTATTTTTTCTCATTCTGAAGAGTGACTGCGGCTTTGTTCGCAGTGTAAAAATAATAGAGACAAGGTTTATGTCCAGCGACAACAACATAGTTAATTTAGTAAGAAAAGCCCCTTGGTTTCAAGACATCCCTCAAGAGAGTCTCGGGCCTCTTATAGAGTCGGGAAGGGTGCGTGAATATTCGGCAAATGAATATTTTTACTATTTTGGCGATGTGACTAAGCATGTGTACTGCATACTTTCTGGTCGTGTGCAGGTCGGGATAAGAAGCTCCATCGGGCAAGAGTTTACAATTACCGAGCTTAAGCCGGGCGAATGGTTTGGGGAGGCGTCTTTAGCAGGGGATCTTGGACGGATCTTAGATGCGCGCGCAAAAGGCAAAACAACTGTGGTGGTGTTTCCTCGAGCGCCAATGCTTGCATTGGGTCAGCAATACCCCATCTTGTATCGCAATCTATTTCTTGATGAAATCAATAAAGCGCGCGGCGCCTATACGCTTCTTGGGGGTATGCTTTTTTATCCTTTGCGCATGCGTTTGGCGGGTCGACTTCTCGAGTTCATTGCTAATCACGGCGAAGAAGCTGACGGTGGCATCTACCTAAACGTAAAGCTTAGTCAAAATGACTTTGCTACTTTATGTATGGGTTCGCGTCAGCGTGTGAACAAAATATTCCGTGAATGGCAAGAAGCCGGCATAGTAGACATGCGTGAAGGGCGTTATTTTGTGCAAAATATAGAGGCGCTCAAGGTATTGTTGGCTGATGTCGAGGACGATGACCCGTCTGAATAGACTTGGATTGTCGCACAAGTGACTGCTTTTGTTAGTGCTTGTTGGTAGTTTGCGCGTCTGACTAGCAATGACCAAAAGCACACTTTATGACCAACACTACCTATACATTGACCCCCTTTGCTCTAGAGCGTTTTCAAGCGCTAAATCACGACGAACAGGCCAGCCTACTAGATTTATTCGACGCCACATGCGAGCGCTTCGGCGACAAAACAGCATTTTACTGCGTTGATGAAACTCTTTCCTTTGCGGAGCTTAATCAACGTAGTCGCGCATTAGCCGGTTACCTCGAACACAGTCTTGGTCTTAGCTCTGGCGACCGCATCGCAATCCAGCTGCCAAATATCCTTGCTTATCCTATTGCTGCCTGGGCGGCTTGGCGCGCAGGTTTGGTGGTTGTGAATACCAACCCAATGTATACGGCCCCCGAGCTAAAGCATCAGCTAAATGATTCGGGTGCTCGAGCTATTATTACGCTCACCGACTTGGTCCCCCTTATTCAAAGTATTAAAGATGACTTGGGGCTTGAACATATCATTGCTGCTGATTTACCGGGTGCAGACCCTACTGCGGCTGAGAACCTGTCGGGCAATGCTCTAAGTTTGGTTAAGGCTTGCGCGCTTGGTGACGCAACGCCTTCCAGTGAGCCACACGTCAGCATGGCGGACATCGCTGTTCTTCAATATACCAGCGGCACAACGGGCGCATCGAAAGGTGCTGTGCTCACGCACGCCAATTTGTATTCAAGCAGTTCAATGACGCGTTTGATGTTTAACGACGAAACGCCTGATGCCGCAGTGGTTGTTGCGCCTATGCCGCTTTATCACATTTACGGTTTTACCGGTAACGTGCTTAATGTATTTCTGGGTGGTGGTGCGTCGGTATTGATTCCGAATGCTCGAAACATCGACACGATTATTGATGCATTTTGTAACTATCCCGTCACCAGTATCGCAGGCGTGAATACACTGTATTTGGCGATCTTGGCGCATCCAAAGTTTGATCAGATCGATTTCTCACATTTTAGAGTGGCTATCTCTGGTGGCGCGACCTTGGTTAAAGAGGTGTCCGATCAGTGGATTGCGCGCACCGGCACAAATATCTATGAAGGCTATGGTTTGTCAGAAACGTCCTCGGTGTTGTCGTGCAATAGCGATGAGTTCAATCAGCTAGGAACTGTTGGTCGTAGTCTACCATTTCAAGAGCTTCGTATTGTGAGCCCTGAAGGTGAAAGCCTTGCTGTTGGTGAAGAGGGCGAGATTCAGGTGCGCGGCCCGCATGTTATGTGTGGCTATTGGAATCGACCAGAAGAGACCGTTAAGGTGCTTGATCAAGAGGGTTGGTTCAAAACAGGTGACGTAGGTATTTTGCAGTCGGATGGCTTTATTCGTGTGGTTGACCGCTTGAAAGACTTGATTATAGTTTCTGGCTTCAATGTATATCCTAATGAAGTGGAAGGCGCTCTTTATCAGCATGAGAGTGTTGTGGAGTGTGCAGTTGTTGGTCGAGCGGATAAAAAGTCTGGCGAAGCCGTTGTGGCTTACATTGTGAGTAATACATCATCGCTTACTGAGCAAGAAGTGAGAGATTTTTGTCGTACTCAGTTGGCTGCTTATAAAGTGCCGAAAGATGTGCGTTTTGTCGAAGCGCTTCCAAAGTCGAACGTTGGTAAAATATTACGCAGAGCTTTGCGCGATTAGTTCGACCTTTAAGCAAAGGTAAAGAAAGGGCTTAGTTCTGGGCTAGTGCTAGATTCGTAAAGTTGTCACCACGGTGATAGCTTAAATGCCGGTTAATATTTAATCTGGCGCGTTAAGAATGTTTGAGTTGTTAGGCGCGTGAGTTCTTCGACTAAGACGAAATGGTAAAACCTTACAGGTGAGTATTATGCAGTTAAGTACCAAAGTGGGATACGGTGTTGGCCAAGTGTCTGACGGCGTTAAACAGTCCGTTTTTTCGCTCTTCCTATTTTTCTTTTACAACCAGTTACTTGGCTTGCCTGCCAGTCTTGCTGGTTTAGCCGCTTTGTTGGCGTTGATGGTTGATGCCATTACAGATCCGATGGTTGGGCAGTATTCTGATCAATTGAAATCTAAGTGGGGGCGTCGTCACCCGTTTATGTTTGTGGGTTCGTTGTTGTTCGGTAGCACCTTGTTGTTCCTCTTCATGCCGCCTGCCGACCTAACGCAGTTTGGTTTATTTGGTTGGATGTTGTGCTGGTCGGTCATTGCGCGCGTTATGTTGACCTTTTTCTACGTGCCGCACCTATCTTTAGGGTCGGAAATGGTGAAGGGCTATCACGAGCGTACGAATCTAATTTCGTACCGTGTATTCTTTTCTTACCTGGGTGGTCTGATCACATCTTTGGTTGGTTTTGTTGTGTTTTTTGCGCCAACAGAAGAGTTTGCTAACGGCATGTTGAATGCTGAAAACTATCCAAAATTCGCAGCATTTGCGTGTGTTTTTGCGATGATTACGATGTTTTATTCGGTGTTCGCGACTCGCAAAACGATTCCTCAGTTGCGTGCTCCTGCAGTGAATAAAAATGCTAAACACCCTTTGATCGCATTTATCACTATCTTCAAAACACTTAAGCAAAAGTCATTTCGTATGCTGTTTTTGACGATCTTGGCCTATATGGCGCTTACAGGGGTGGGTCTTACTTTACTGGTATATGTTGCAACCTATCTATTTGGTTTCGACTCGAAGCAGCTAGCTATGCTTATCTTCGCTCAGTTTATTGGTTTGATGTTTGCGCCTTTAGCCGCGAAAAAGCTAAGTGCACGCTTTGATAAGCGCAAGGCACTTTCGATTTGTGTGGTTGTCGGTGTGCTGATCACCTTCTTGCCAATTAACTTGTATTTGAGCGGTCATATTCAGCAGATGAGTGTTGAAGCGCGATTTATGACGGTGTTTTTGTTGAACGGTTTGTCACAAGTATTCTTGATGGCGTACGTTATTGTGTTCGACTCAATGCTTTCTGACACAATCGATGAGCATGAGCTAGAAACGGGTTTGCGCGAAGAGGGCCTGTACTTTGCGACACGTTCTTTTGCTTTTAAAGCAAGTTATGGCTTGGGTGCGTTTATTGCGGGAATTGGTCTT
The DNA here is from genome assembly GCA_034110885.1 of Oleiphilaceae bacterium. GTDB lineage: Bacteria > Pseudomonadota > Gammaproteobacteria > Pseudomonadales > Oleiphilaceae > PZPK01. The sequence goes on along the minus strand of JAWUYI010000010.1, from coordinate 1,450 downwards.
GATGTGATTAAGTTTCCAAAAGGCCTGGCGCCAGATCAAGTACCGCAAGACACCTTGATGTCTTTGGCAATGTTTAGTGGGCCATTCTTGATGGTGGCGTTTTTGTTGACCATTTTTATCGCCAAGAAGTACACGATTGACGAAGCTCGCCATGAAGAAATCGTAAAAGAATTGCACGACAAAGGTCTGCGGCACGATGAGGCTTCAGCGAGCGCGTAAGCGCTTTTGAATGGAATCGCTCTGCGTTGCGCGTAGATATATTTTCACATGATTTAAAAGAGTGCCTCGGCGCTCTTTTTTTTTGGTTTTTCAAAAGTTTGAATTAGGTTTGTTTATTGGCTTCTTGCCTGTCACGTGCGGGACATTTAGATAGTTTTCAGGGTGTTAATGTTGCATCCAGTTTGAAGGTTCGTGCGAACGCTTGAATTAAATCTAGTAACTTTCGATCTATGCGTACTCGTCAGATGGCTGTACATTCTGATGGAAATAAAAATAAAACTTCTACCCTCTAATAGGTGAGATGTATGTTTAAGAAAATATTAGTGCCAGCGTTAGCAATGAGCTGCGCGGGACAGGCTTCGGCCTTGAGTTTTGAATTGACGAATGATCTGACTTTGGATGCCGATGTGTCGCTGACGTATGCAGCAGCCGTACGAATGAAAGATCAAGACCCTGAATTGCTAGCCGATATCAACGGTGATGACGGGAATCGAAGCTTCGATAAAGATGACCTGATCAACAACAAGATCAGTGCGATTATCGAGATGGAGCTGAAGTACAAAAACTACGGTGTATTTGCACGACCTAGAGCATTCTACGATGCCGCTTACGATGGTCGTAACGCTAACCAGTCATTGACCAACAACAACTTGACGATTTATGGCGGTTCGCTAACTTCGCCAGATCAGTTCAGTGATCCAACAATTGACCAGCATCGCGACACGGTAGAAATGCTCGACCTTTACGGCTATGCCGACTACGATATCAATGGCCATTACCTGCACTTACGTGTCGGTCGTCAAATGGTTGGTTGGGGCGAAAGTATTTATTTTCAAAACTCTATTTCTAGTGCGCAAAACCCTCTTGATGTAACCGCATCTAATGCTGCAGGCACCGAACTGTCTGAAGTGTTCTTGCCGGTAGAACAGGTATACGGCCAGGTAGATATTACCGATACACTAAGTGTGGCAGCGTACTATCAATGGAAGTGGAAAGAATCGACGCTTGATGAGCAAGGTTCTTATTTTAGTACTTCTGATATTGTCGATAAGTCAGGTGAACGATTTTTGGTGACAAGCACTGGTCTTGCGTATGATCGCACGGCAGATGTTGATGCCAAAGATGATGGTCAATGGGGTGTCTCGTTCCGTTATGTTGCACAATCTCTGGGTAATACCGAGTTTGGTGTTTATGCGATGAATTATCACGACAAATACCCAATGATCATCGG
>JAWUYI010000009.1:0-9582 GCA_034110885.1 Oleiphilaceae bacterium | reverse complement strand
TGTAGGTAAGTGCCTTGCTGGCCTCAAGTTGAGTCGCCATTTCTGCTAATTTGTGCCGCAATACTTGAAACTTTGCAATCGGGCGACCAAAAGCATGACGCTGTTTTACATAGCCAAGTGCTTCTTTCAAAGCAAGCTCCGACGTCATGTTTGCCATGGTGCAAAGACTGAGTCGTTCGAGCTCGAAGTTAGACATGATTGCAAAGAAGCCGGCATTTTCAGCACCGATAAGGTTCGATACTGGAACGCGGCAATCTTCAAAGAAAAGCTCTGCTGTATCGCTTGCCCACCAACCGGTTTTCTTGAGTTCCTTTCCACGTGTAAACCCAGGAGTATCGCGATCAATTAGTAGTAGGCTTATGCCTCCAAAACCTTCGTTGCCAGTGCGCACCGCAACGGTATAGTAGTCCGCTCTATGTCCGCTAGTAATAAAGGTCTTGCTGCCATTTACGATGTAGTGGTCGCCATCTTTAACCGCGCGAGTTTTAAGGTTGGCAACGTCAGACCCTCCAGACGGTTCTGTAATCGCTAAGGCTATGATCTTTTCACCAGAAATAACCTTGGGTACGACGCGTTCTTTCAGCTCTTTTGAACCCCAACGGCACACTGGCGGAAGCCCAATGTCGATTGACCCTAAGCTTGCGACTAAGCCACCGGAACCCGCGCGCATCAACTCTTCAGACGCTGCGAGCTTGCAGAAAATATCGCCTTCACTACCACCGAATTCTTCAGGGTGCCCAATACCAAGGATTCCAGCCTCACCGGCCAAGGTATAGAGTTCGCGAGGAAATGTATTTTGTTCCTCCCAGTCGTCGATATAAGGGGATATATGCTGCTCTACAAAGCGTCGTACGTTACTTCGAATGATGTTTTGGGTTTCGCCAAATAACTCGCTGTATAAGTCAGTCATAGATTTATTCTTCTGCTGTTTCGTGTTTGTTATTGTTTTGATTGGTGTTTAGATTGGTGCGAATATTTATAACATGGGGAGGCAAGAAAAAGTAACTACAAACATCCGGCCTGTTTAGGGCCTAGCTTAGGCTCTGTCACAGGCTGATTGAACGCCGTGCTAGAGCCGGTTTAGCGCCGGATGTTTGAAAAGTCGAGAGCAAAGCCTATGAGGCCAATCTAACCTGCGGAGTATCAACAAGTTCGGCAGCTTCATGCGCATGTTCGAATTTCATAATGCCATCATTCACTTCGCCCTGAAGCAGTACCTTGCGGTCTTTACCATAGTGCATTTCCAACTTCCATGGACCTGACTTGCCTTGACGTGGCAGCAATCTTTTAGCGCGCTGAATGTAGCCAGGTGAAAATTCATCGGTGATCCCCGCCGCGACCTGTTGATGATTGGTGTCAACAGGCGTGGCAACTTTGTATTTGTGCTCGTCCATGTATTTTATTAGTCGGCATATATACCGACTTGCGATGTCGCACTTTAACGTCCATGGCGCATTCGTGTACCCGAATACCCAACTAAAATTGGGTATGTTTTCGATCATTGCACTCTTGTAGGTCATTTGATCGGCGATGTTTGTAGGCTTTTCGTCGATGCTGAGTTCTAGGCCGCCGAGCATCTGCATCTCTAGCCCCGTTGCGGTCACAACAATATCGGCTTCGAGCTCTTTACCGGACTTAAGTAGTAACCCTTTCTTTGTGAAACGCTCAATATGGTCGGTAACAATCGATGATTTTCCATTGCGGAGGCTTTCAAAAAAGTCACCGTCTGGCGCGGCACACAAACGTTCTTCCCATGGCTTATAGCTAGGAGTCAGGTGCTTCATGTCGAAATTTGGGCCAACTTCCTTTTTGATGCGCTTTAGTAAGAAGTTTCTCATCGCGTCAGGCCATTTCATGCACGCTAAGTAAAGTGCGCGTTGAATCCATATATTGCGCTTACGCGTGATCTGGAAGACCCAAGACTTAGGTAAGAACTTATTCATGAACATGGCAATTTTATCGGTGTCAGGCAGTGGCATAACATAGGTTGGCGAGCGCTGCAGCATTGTGACGTGCTCAGCAGTTCCGCTCATGGAGGGAACGATCGTGACGGCGGTCGCGCCGCTTCCAATCACGACGACTTTTTTACCGCTGTAGTCAAGATCTTCGGGCCAATGTTGCGGGTGGATAACCTGTCCGTTGTAGTCTTCTTCGCCACCAAATTTGGGTTGATAGCCTTGATCGTAATTGTAATAGCCGGTGCAGTTTAGAAAAAATGAACTGGTGAAATGTTTCTCTTCTCCGCTGGCTTCGTGTAATGCTGTGATCTGCCAACACTGTTTAACTGTTGACCAGTTAGCCTTTGTGATTTTTAGGCCGAAATGAGTCTTTTCTTTTAGCTTAAACTCCTCCGCAGTCTCGAGCACGTAGTCTCGAATATCTGGCCCTTTGGCTAAAACCGTATCGGAAAACCAAGGCTTAAACTGAAAGCCGAAGCTTGTCATATCTGAGTCTGAGCGAATTCCAGGGTAGCGGAAGAGATCCCAAGTACCGCCCATGGTGTCACGGCGTTCTAGAATAGCGAGGCTTTTGTTGGGGCACTCTTTACTAATATGACAGGCGCTGCCAATGCCAGAAAGACCAGCACCTATAATAATGACGTCAAAATGTTGCGTCCCCATTCAAAATTCTCCCTTCGGTAATTGTTAGTATGGCGCGCATTATGACCGAAATAATCAGGTTTGAGATTGACCGCCGTGAAAGCGATATTGTTATTTTTTGCCACTTAGCCGTGGGGCAAATAAAAAAGCTGCGAGTCAGCAAAGTAACGCGCAGCTTGTTTTACGAGGGAAAGTCTTAGAACAAGACGCGAACGCGGACTGTTCCTTTTACATTTTTAAGTTTTTGAAGCGCTAGGTCGCTGTACTCTTTGTCTACGTCGATCACCACATAACCAACTTTGTCGTTAGTTTGTAGATATTGACCACAGATGTTGATGTTATTTTCACCCAACACTTGGTTTATTTCAGACATCACGCCAGGCACGTTGCTATGAATGTGCAGTAGGCGATGGTTGTCTGGATGGGCAGGCAGGGCAACCTCTGGAAAGTTTACCGAAGTAATCGATGTACCTGTGTCGCTATAGGTTGCAAGTTTTTCGCCTACTTCAAAGCCAATGTTTTCTTGAGCTTCCATTGTGCTGCCGCCAACGTGCGGAGTCAGGATAACGTTATCGAACTTGCGCAAAGGCGACATGAACTCTTCATCGTTAGATTTTGGCTCAACTGGAAATACGTCGATTGCTGCACCCAGAAGTTTTTTGCTTTCAAGCGCTGCAGCCAATGCGTCGATATCGATAACCGTGCCGCGTGCGGCGTTAATGAGAATGCTATCTTGCTTCATTTGGCTTAATTCAAGCTCGCCAATCATGTCCTGCGTGGCTGCTGTTTCAGGCACATGAAGACTGACAATGTCACAGGTCTCTAGTAAACGTTTTAGGCTGTCTACTTGACGTGCATTACCTAGGGGAAGCTTGGTTACGGTGTCGTAAAAGTAGACTTTCATACCAAGGGATTCTGCAAGAACACTTAGCTGACTACCGATGCTTCCGTAGCCAATAATTCCAAGCTTTTTGCCTCGTATTTCGTAACTATTATTTGCAGACTTCAACCAACCGCCGCGATGAGCGAGAGCATTCTTTTCCGGTACGCCGCGCAACAGTAAGATCGCTTCGGCAAGAACAAGCTCTGCAACACTTCGAGTGTTTGAGTAGGGCGCATTAAATACGGCAACACCATGGCGGGTTGCTGCGTCTAAATTGACTTGGTTCGTGCCGATACAGAAACAACCCACAGCAATCAGTTTCTCTGCCGCAGCAAATACTTCTTCTGTCAGTTGGGTGCGTGAACGAATTCCGATAAAATGCGCGTCTTTGATTTTTTCGATCAAATCATCTTGGGCTAGGGAAGTCTTCAAATACTCGATGTTGGTGTATCCCGCTTTCTTAAGCGTTTCAACTGCGGATTCATGCAACCCTTCGAGCAATAAAATACGGATTTTATCTTTGTCGAGAGACGTGTTTGCCATGGTCTACTAATACCTTTCTGTAGTGTTAAGTCCGAGAACTTAGGTCGTATGTCGTGCGTTCACGCATTTTGAGGCCGCGTATAATACCATAATCCTTTTATTAGTCTCTCGATTATTGGCTTTGATAGGGCATATTATTGGCAATAATCGGTATTCACAGGCGCAATTGTGCGCGCTTTTTGGGGGCTGCTAGTAATTAGGGTCTAGTTGTCATATCGCGACGATAACTTTAGATGCAATAACTTGGCAGTGGTGTAAAATCCTTTCAATTAAAAATTTAAGCTTTTCGTTTTAGAGGTAGGCATGGCAAATACAGATCAGATCATAGCGGCGTTGGAGAAAGTGTTAGATCCTGGGAAGGTTCGAACTGACGCAGAGTCTTTGGCAAGTCACGGTAAAGACTGGACCAAAATGTATGAAGTTGCGCCTACCGCTATTGCCTTTCCAAAATCAACAGAACAGGTTCAAGCAATTGTTAAACTTGCGAATGAGATGGCGTTTGCCTTAGTGCCTTCTGGCGGCCGAACGGGCTTAAGTGGCGGTGCTGTTGCAACTAACGGCGAAGTTGTTGTTTCGTTTGACTACATGAATCAAGTTATCGAGTTCAGCGCAAGCGACCGCAGTGTTAAGGTTCAAGCCGGTGTCGTAACGCAACAATTGCAAAACTATGCGCAAGAAAACGGTCTGTATTATCCAGTAGATTTTGCCTCTGCAGGCTCTAGTCAAATTGGTGGAAACATTTCGACCAACGCCGGTGGCATTAAGGTGATTAAATACGGCATGTCTCGCGACTGGGTATTGGGTTTAACGGTCGTCACAGGTGCCGGTGAAATTCTTCACCTTAATAACGACTTGCTAAAGAACAATACGGGCTATGACTTACGCCATTTGTTTATTGGTGGCGAGGGTACGTTGGGGTTTATTACTGAGGCCACAATGAAGCTAGCACGCCAGCCTGAAAACCTAAATGTGCTAGTACTTGGCTTGGCTGACATATCGAATACGATGGATGTTTTGAAAGCCTTTCAAAGCCGACTAGATTTAACCGCTTACGAGTTTTTCTCTCATGAGGCGATGGGTCATGTAAGGGCGCACGCGGATGTGCCTGCTCCTTTCGAAACCGAAGCGCCATATTACGCTTTGCTTGAGTTTGAGTGTGCCAATGATCAACTTATGGATGCATCCATGGAGTTGTTTGAGCACTGTGTTGAACAAGGCTGGGTTTTAGATGGCGTAATTAGTCAGAGTGAAACGCAGGCTATGAATTTATGGCGTTTGCGTGAGGGGATTTCAGAGTCCATTGCGCCAAGAACACCGTATAAGAATGATATTAGTGTAGTCGTTTCAAAGGTCCCCGAGTTTTTGAACGAAATAAATGATGTGGTCGTTCAGCACTATCCAGACTTCGAGATCATTTGGTTCGGTCATATCGGCGACGGGAATCTTCATTTGAATATACTCAAGCCCGACAGCCTAGAAGCGGATGTGTTCTTCTCTAAATGCGTCGACGTAAATAAGTGGGTGTTCGATATTGTGCAAAGATATGGCGGCAGTATTTCGGCAGAGCACGGTGTCGGTCTTGTGAAAAAAGACTATCTTGGGTACACCAAAAGCAACATAGAGATCAATTTGATGCGTGGTATAAAGAAAGTGTTTGATCCAAACGGAGTGATGAACCCCGGTAAAATATTTGATTGATTTCTCCGACGCAAAGGGCGATGAAATAATAATGGTTTACGCAGAGTTAGTAAGCGGTGCTCGATTTGAGCACCCGATTACCAAGGTTGTATGCGTCGGGAGAAACTACGCCGAACATGCGAAAGAGCTTAATAATCCGATCCCTACTAGCCCAATCCTTTTCATCAAACCAGAATCGAGCATTCAATGCTTTGTTCCTGAGGTTCGAGTTCCGCGTCATGGAATTCACTATGAGGCAGAGCTAGCCGTATTGATCGCTCATCCGCTTTCTAAAGCGACGCCAGCAGAGTGTTCAGCAGCGATTTCCGCATTGGGATTGGGTTTGGATTTGACCGACCGAAAACTTCAGAGTGACCTCAAGGCGAAGGGGCATCCTTGGGAGAGAGCGAAGTCATTCGACGGCGCCTGTGTTTTGACACGCTTTATTCCGTTTAACGTAAACTCAGCGCTCGCTGACTTTTCTCAGCTCACGTTTTTTCTCGATATTAATGGTAAACGAACGCAGACGGGTGTCTGCTCGGATATGCTGTTTGATATTCCTTCGTTGTTATCAGAAATCTCACATACATTTTCTTTGAGACCGGGCGATGTTGTGTTGACTGGAACGCCTGCGGGAGTTGGAGAGCTTGAAGATAATGCCAAACTCAGATTAGGCGTTTTGCCTTTTCAGGGGCTTTGCAGCGAAGAGCATACATTTGAGTCTTCAGTGAAGGTTGCGTCGTGAGCGGAAAAAATCCAGCTCAAAGTCGTACAAAGCGCTTCATGAAACTGGCTGGAATGACGGCGAGCGTTGCAGGCCGTTACGCTGGCGGGAAGATCAAAGATGCCATTCAGGGAGAGGACGGGCGCGAGGAACGCAAGTCTCAAACGTATGGCAAGATGGCAGAAGACCTGACAAGTACCTTGGGTGAGTTGAAAGGCGCGGTGATGAAAGTTGGTCAGATCGTGTCGCAGACGCAAGACTTTCTTCCGGAAGAGTTTTCACAGGCCTTAAAGAAACTCCAAAAAGAAGCGCCACCTGTCGACTTTTCGGTCATTGAAAAGCAAATAGAAGATGAACTAGGTCAGCCAATTAGCAAACTGTATAAGACATTTGACGCTGAGCCCTATGCTTCCGCTTCTATAGGTCAAGTTCATCGTGCAACAACGCTTGAAGGTCAAGACGTTGTGGTCAAAATTCAATATCCCGGTGTGGACCGATCGGTAGATTCAGACTTGAAGCAACTGCGGCTAGCGTTAAAGCTTGGTGGTTTGCTGAAAATGCCCAAAGACAGCGTAGACAAACTGTTCCATGAATTACACGAGCGCCTGAATGAAGAGCTAGATTACGAGCTTGAAGCACAAAATATACAGACGTTTATAGAATTTCATAAAGACGATGAGAAAATTTTGATTCCTACGGTTTGTTCGGAGCTATCAACCAAACGGATTCTAACATTGGAGTATCTCGACGGCGAATCTGCCGATCATTTAGATGACTTAGACTACTCTGAGGTGCAACGTACTGAGTTGGCTGAAAACCTCTTTTACATGCTATCCAAACAGCTTTTTGTCCATCAATGCATTCATGGTGACCCACATCCCGGAAATTTCTGTTTCCGAAAAGATGGCTCTATTGTGGTGTTTGATTTTGGCTGCGTAAAAGTACTTAAGCCGGAGATCGTACAAGCGTATCGTGACGCCATTGTTAGCAGCATAGAAGAAGACTTCGCCACTGTTGATAATGCGCTTATTCGACTGGGGGCGCGTGTTGCCAATAAGCCAAGCCCAGGGGCAGCGTATTACAAAATTTGGCGTGATATATTTTTCGAACCGTTTGATGGCGAGGAATACGACTTTGGGGAAGGGCGCTTGCATATTGAATCAGCAAAGCACACGAAACTCTTCTTTAAGCACTTGGAGCTTTTTAAACCGCCTGTTGATAGTCTTTATATAGACCGAATGATTAGCGGGCATTACTGGATACTAAAGAGCATTAAGGCGAAAGCAAATTTCCGAGACAGTTTGGATCAGCGAGTTTTCAGTGAGAAGTACGTAAAACATTAAGCTAGCGCTCCGAAAAAAGTAAGAGTGTTTGCTTTCTACAGCGCCATTGAAGGTCGCGAAAGAACCGCGAAAGAAAAAAGAATAATAAACAAAGAATAAAAAAATCACGACGAGACTACAAACCTAAGGGACTTAGACCAAAGATGACGATTGCATTTATAGTAGGCGCATACTGTTTAGGTGTGCTGGCCAAAGCCATAAAGTTGCCACCGCTGGTTGGTTATCTGGCAGCAGGATTTGCGTTGCATGCGTTGGGGTTCAATGGAAGCCCAGAGTTAGACAGTCTAGCGAACCTTGGTATTACCCTCATGTTGTTTACGATAGGTTTGAAAGTAAATATTCGTGATCTAGTTTTCGCAGAGATCTGGGGTTCATCTTTCTCCCATATGCTGATTTGGGTTCTCGTGTGTCCGGTGTTTGTATTCGGAGTAGGAGCACTTGGCGTTAACGCCTTCGATATGACGATGTCGGAGGCTGCTGTGCTGGTTTTTGCACTCAGCTTTAGTAGCACAGTATGCGCAATCAAAGTGTTAGAGGACGCTTCGGAACTAAAAAGCCGACATTCCAACCTCGCGATAAGCGTATTGATCATTCAGGACATTGTTGCAGTTTTGTTTTTGGTGTTTGCCACCGGCATGATTCCGAGTATTTGGGCTCTACTACTTTTTCTGGTGATTCCTGCACGACCACTTTTGGACCGCTTACTCGTGCTTAGTGGTCACGGCGAGTTACTGCCTCTTCTTGGTTTTGCGCTAGCGGTAGGTGCATATGCGCTGTTTGATTTTCTCAATTTGAAAGGTGACCTGGGCGCACTGGCCATAGGTATGCTGCTCGCTACAAGTAGTAAATCCAGTGAGCTTTATAAATCACTGATCTCATTTAAAGACCTATTTTTGATCGCTTTCTTCTTGAGTATCGGGCTTAGCACGCTTCCGACGCTCGAAATGTTTTGGATTGCCTTGGGCATCATGCTTATTCTGCCTCTGAAGTTTGTTTTGTTTTTCGCTATTTTCAGTTTGTTCGCTTTCCGCGCTCGAACAGCATTCTTATCCGCTTTGATTCTGTCTAACTTTAGTGAGTTTGGTTTGATCGTGGCTGCCTTGAGTTTAAAAGAGGGCTTAATGGACGCAGATTGGTTAGTTATTTTAGCGATGGTTGTGGCATTTTCGTTTGTATTTACGTCTGTGGTTTATCAGTTTGCGCACAACATATACAGCCGATACAGTAAGGCTCTGATAAGGTTTCAGAGAAAAACTGTTTCCGCCAAATATGTTCCTTCGCGAGCGCCCGGAGCTAAGGTTGTAGTGATCGGGCTCGGACGTGTCGGCATGGGGGCTTTCAATACATTAAGCAGAGAGATGGAAGGTGATGTCTGGGGCGTAGAATTGGACGGCCATCGTGTTGGGCACTACAAGCAAGAAGGACTGACTAATATTATTGTTGGCGATGCGGACGATATAGAGTTTTGGGAAGCACAGGACCTTCATTCTATTAAGCTAATTATGCTTGCGATACCTTCGGTCGAAGAGATGAAGAATATTCTTTCTCAGCTTAAGCGCGTAAATTATCAAGGGAAGATTTCTGCAATCGCACACTATGATGACGAACGAGAATTATTAGTGAATTTGGGTGTTGATGTAGCGTTCAATTATTACGCAGAAGTAGGGATGGGCTTTGCCGAAGAAAGTCGGCATTTAATTGAAGGCTTATCGGCAGAGAGCCCTGAAACTCGTCCAGCATAAGGCTTTAAGCGCCAATTGGGACGTACTGAATGAGATGCAACGAATGAGATGCACCGAATGAGAACCAGCA
>JAWUYI010000008.1:0-10592 GCA_034110885.1 Oleiphilaceae bacterium | reverse complement strand
AGGCTTTATAACGATGGCTTGTTAGTGCTTCAAGCCGGAGAGCTTGTGCATGAGTCTTATCGAAACGGTATGACGAAAGACGATCGGCACGTTATTCATTCGTGCAGTAAATCTGCCTGCGCAATGCTTGCCGCAATTGCGGTGGACAAAGGTCTGCTTGATCCGAGGAACTTGGTTAATGACTATATTAACGACTTTAGTCACCTTGAGGCATGGAAGGATGTGCGTGTTCAGCATGTACTAGATATGCAAGCAGGTATTCTCTACAGCGAGGATTACTCGGACCCAGCGGCGCATTATTGGAGTTACACTCAGGCTGCGGGCTACTATCCGGCAGAAAAGGGTGAAGCGATTGGCATCTTAAAGTGGATGACACGTAACCTCGACCAGAAACAGCATCCTGCCGGTGAATGTTTTGTTTACAATTCATGTCTGACAAATGTTTTACTGATGCTGCTTGAAGCGGTTTTTGAGGATCGTTTCGTGAACGTTTTTGAACGTGAAATCTACTCTAAGCTAGGAGCAGAAAAGGCTGCCGTGATAAACACGGATGCGTTTGATTTTCCAATTATAGAAGGCCAAGTAAACCTTTGTCTTCGCGACTTCGCGCGTCTAGCTTATTTATGCGCAAATGATGGGTTGAGCATTACCGGCGCTCAAATTGTGCCTTCTGGCTTTTTCGCAGATATCGCTCGGTCTGAAGAAACATTGCAAGGGGCTTATCATGCTCATGATCCGGACGCTTTATTCCCGCATGGTCAGTACCATAATCAGTTTTGGGCGTTCGATCCGACTAAGCATCAGTTTTCTATGCTTGGTATCCACGGGCAATTTGCGTGGGTAGACCTTGAACGAGACTTGGTTATTTGCGGCTTGGGTTCCTACCCCCATCAAGATAGTGAGTTGATGATGCAATGCTTAAAGACACTATGGGACGGCGTTGCAGCCTTGGCTGATTGACCTTGTTGGAGTGTTTTGAAGGCGTTTAGATATGCTAGCAACATGGCTGCTACGCGGCACTGTTTCCGATGTTGACAATTCTTTTTCCTTATTTTTATATCTTAGCGTTGCTCCGGCCTATATACTTGCGCCTCTTAATATATAGGCACATGCATGAATTTTGATTCCCTAGGTTTATCCCAATCCCTCCTTAAAGCTATCTCAGAGCAAGGTTACACCACCCCATCTCCAATCCAACAACAAGCTATACCTGCGGTACTGCAAGGTAGAGACGTTATGGCTGCGGCACAGACGGGTACCGGAAAAACCGCTGGTTTTACGCTTCCTTTGTTGGAATTATTGAGTAAGGGAAGTCATCCTAAAGCGAATCAAGCACGGGCTTTGGTGTTAACACCTACGCGGGAACTTGCGGCTCAAGTCTCAGAGAGTGTAGAGAATTACGGAAAATATCAGGACGTTCGCTCTGCGGTTGTGTTTGGTGGGGTAAATATTAACCCCCAAATGATCCGTCTTAGAAAAGGTGTTGATGTTCTAGTAGCGACCCCAGGTAGACTGCTAGACCTCTATGAGAAAAATGCCGTACGCTTTGATCACCTAGAAATCTTAGTGCTAGATGAAGCCGACAGAATGCTAGATATGGGCTTCATACGTGACATTAAGCGAATACTCGCAATGTTGCCTAAAAAACGACAGAACCTTATGTTCTCGGCCACATTTTCTGATGATATTCGTCAGTTGGCAAAGGGCTTGGTTAATGACCCTATCGAAGTATCTGTTGCAGCGAAGAACACCACTGCGGAGACGATTACACAGTCAGTTGTGCCTGTCGATAAGGCGCGCAAGCCGGATGTGTTGGTTAAACTAATAAAAGACAATAACTGGTTTCAGGTGCTAGTGTTTACGCGTACCAAACATGGCGCAAATCGTCTGGCCCAGAAGTTAGAAAAGTCTGGCATTACCGCTGCTGCCATACATGGTAATAAAAGCCAAGGCGCGCGAACAAGAGCGTTGGCCAATTTCAAATCAAGCGACATTCAGGTATTGGTCGCGACAGATATTGCTGCGCGAGGTCTAGATATTGATCAGTTGCCGCATGTTGTTAACTTCGAATTGCCAAATGTATCCGAAGATTATGTGCATCGTATTGGCCGAACGGGAAGGGCAGGTCTTAAAGGCGAAGCATTGTCTCTAGTTTGTGCGGAAGAATATAAAGATCTGCTAGGTATAGAGCGTTTGATCCAGCAGCATCTGCCAAGGAAGACGATCCCAGGCTTTGAGCCGAACGTTGCCTTGCCTGCCTCGCCTAGCGAGCTTAGACCTATAAAAGCCAACAAACCTAAGAAGCCGAAAGGTAATCATGGGGCGAGTTCGTCGGAGAATAAGAGCAGAAGTTCTGGTAGAAATGCCGGGAATACTTCGTCTAAGGGCACCGATCCGTGGGCGGGAAGGTCGAAGAGTAGTGCTCGCAATGGGAGCACATCCAATACGAATGCCTCAGGCTCAAATGCTCGTAGTGACGATGGCACTCAGAAGCCAAGAAGAAATCCAAGACGACGCAGTGCTCCGACGAGTGACACCTAACAAAAAGTGTCGAATGACGGCTTGCTTGATTTAGGTCATTCGTTGCGTGCTTCATGAGTGCTAATCTTTAATCACGTCTTAAAGAGGAGCACTCAGTATGTATATTGATGAAACAATTGTTGCGAGTTTGGTTGTTATATTAGGCACTATCGGTTTTCTCGGTGGTTTCGCTTACTTCATCTATCAAGATCAAAAAAAATCGGCTCTATCCAAAAAACACAAATAAGGTGTTTTAGCTGCTTAAGAATATCGTGCCTTGATAATCAAGGTTGGTTAGCTCCTCTGGGTGTTTCACGCATCTGGAAATTGTGTCTATACTTCTTTAGGCGCATCGTAGTGTTGTCTTTGTGTCGTCATTAATGATAACAAAGGACTTTACTATGAAAGCGTATTTTGCGGAGTTGATTGGTACATTTTGGTTGGTGCTCGGTGGTTGTGGTAGTGCAGTACTAGCGGCAGCTTTTCCAGAAGTAGGCATTGGCCTGCTCGGTGTTTCTTTAGCATTTGGTTTAACTGTTCTCACCATGGCGTATGCCATAGGTCATGTCTCCGGTTGTCATCTTAACCCTGCGGTTTCATTAGGTCTTGTGGCCGGTGGTCGTTTTCCTGCATCACAACTTCTTCCTTATATCGTCTCTCAGGTTATTGGTGGTGCTCTAGCGGGTGGTGTGCTGTTCGTGATTGCATCAGGACAAGCAGGCTTTGATGTTTCAGCTGGCTTTGCTTCAAATGGCTACGGTGAACACTCCCCTGGAGGCTACTCTATGACGGCCGCTCTTGTCTGCGAAGTAGTCATGACCGCTATGTTCTTGATCGTCATAATGGGTGCTACAGATAAGCGTGCTCCAGCAGGTTTTGCACCCATTGCCATTGGTTTATGTCTGACGCTTATCCACCTGATCTCTATCCCTGTTACGAATACGTCTGTAAATCCAGCGAGAAGCACTGGGGTTGCGTTATTTGTTGGCGATTGGGCGACTGCTCAGCTTTGGTTGTTTTGGCTTGCTCCGTTAGTCGGTGGTGCAATTGGCGCACTTATTTATAAACTTGTTTTGTCCGAAGAGAAGTAGTGGAGTAAAAGTCCAAGCTTGATATGATGGTGTTACGAAAACAGCCCTGCAACGGAGACATGCATGTCAGATTCGAGTTACGTACCACCAAAAGTTTGGACTTGGAATCAAGAGAGTGGAGGGCGGTTTGCAAGTATAAACCGTCCTATTTCTGGTGCTACGCAGCAGAAAGAACTTCCGATAGGTAAACATCCCTTTCAATTGTACTCACTGGCAACACCCAATGGTGTGAAAGTCACCATCATGCTCGAAGAGTTGCTTGCAGCAGGTTATTCTGGGGCGGAATATGATGCGTGGATTGTCGATATCATGTCGGGTGATCAATTTGGAAGCGACTTCGTTGATATTAATCCGAATTCAAAGATACCAGCATTAATGGACCGTAGTGGCGCGGAGCCTGTTCGGGTATTCGAATCGGGTGCCATACTCGTGCATCTAGCAGAAAAGTTCGGAGCATTCCTGCCGACGGAGTCAGATAAGCGTGCGCAATGTATGAGTTGGCTGATGTGGCAGATGGGCAGCGGGCCGTTTCTAGGTGGTGGTTTTGGGCACTTTTACGCGTATGCCCCCGAAAAATTCGAATATCCAATAGATCGTTTTGCGATGGAAGTGAAACGTCAGCTCGACGTACTTGATAAGCATTTGGCCAGCAATCAATTCATGTGCGGAGATGACTTCACCATAGCGGACATGGCCATATGGCCTTGGTATGGCGAATTGGTACAAGGTAAATTGTATGAGGCCGCAGAATTCTTGGATGTGCAGAGCTATGTCCACATGCAGCGCTGGGCTGAGCAAATCAACCTGCGACCAGCGGTACAGCGTGGTCGTATTGTGAATCGCGCGTGGGGTGAAAACTGGGAAAAACTTCCCAATCGTCATGACTCTTCAGATATTGATAAAGTACTTGCGAGCAAGCCGTGAGCGCAGCGTTTTGTTTGAAGATACGTGTTCGATATAGCGAATGCGACGCGCAGGGTGTGGTCTTTAATGCTCGCTATGCCGACTATGCCGATTTGGCTTCAACCGAGTTTTTGCGCGCGGTTTTTGGCGGCTACAAACAGTTGCTAGAACAAGGCTATGACAATCAGATCGTTAGGCTTTTGTTGCAGTGGCAGGCGCCTGCACGCTTTGATGACGTGCTTGAGTTGCGTGTGCAGATGACGAATATTGGAACGACATCTTTTACCTTGAACACAGAGATGCTGAATAGTGAAACTCAAGAAAGCGTTGCGACGGCAGAAGCGGTTTACGTGATGTTAGACAAAGCGAGTTTTAGGAAGTGTGTTATTCCCGAGCACCTGCGGTTCAAACTCGAAGGCGCGGGAAAAGGGCAGGTAATTGATCAGTCAGGGCTGGGCTAAATTTTTTGCTTTCGTGAATGCTTAAGACAAATTATCAAGTGACTGAATGTACTCTCTTATAGCTTTGGGTATAACGTGCTTGCAAGAATTCTCGTAGTCATAGAAAACAATTAAGCCTTCGCCTTCTGCCACGACACGACCTTGCTGTTCACTTTTGATGAAGTACTTCATAGTGAAACGGTCTTCTTCAATCTCTGTAATGCAGGTTGCAGCATGTATGGTATCTGGATAAAGAAGAGGCGACTTGAAGCGGCATTGTGTTGAAGCTAGAATTGGCCCAATGTTGCTCTCTTCCTTAATTTTATTTACCCCAATTTTTTCGAAATAGGCAAGTCTCGCGCTTTCAAAGTAGCGAAAATAGACAACGTTGTTCACATGTTGATAGGCATCCATTTCACCCCAAGCAACGGGTATGGTGATGCTTACTTTGCAATCCTCAAAACGTTTGTCCATTTTACCTTGCCTCCTTATCTACTCTGATTTTTTGCTTCTAGTGCTTATGCTCTGGCTTTCAGCATATTACGCGCAGTCTCGGCAAGATCGGCTGGATAGACCACAGTTTTTGCGTTGGGCGAGGCAGCAAGTTTTTCCATGCTGTTAATGTACTTTTCACCGAGCAAGAACATCGCTGACATTTCTTTATCGCCCAAAGAGTTCGTGACCAATTCGATTGCTTCTTTCTGGGAATTTGCAAGAACAATGGCGGCCTCCGCATCTCGTTTTGATGCTTCAAGACGGCCTTCAGCTTCAAGAATTTGTGCGTCACGCTGACCTTCTGCTTTTGTCACCGTTGCTCTTCGCGAACGTTCTGCCGCAGCTTGAGCTTCCATCGCTTCTTGCATGGTAACCGACGGCGATATGTCTTGAATTTCAACAGTTTTAAGGTTGATGCCCCATTCGCCGATTTGATCTTGCAGGCTCATTGAAAGTTTTGTTTTGATCTCGTCTCGCGAAGACAAGGTTGCGTCGAGTGCCATTTCACCAATAATCGAACGTAAGGTCGTTTGGACTAGATTCTGAATCGCAAACTCATAGTTTTCTACGCCATACACAGTTTTACGTGGCTCCATAATCGCAATGTAGGCGACCGCGTTTGCACCGATAACGGCGTTGTCTGAAGTAATAACCTCTTGCTTCGGGATTTCTAACACGATGTCTTTGGTGGTAAGTGTGTAACGTGCGGCGTCAATAAAAGGAACGATAAAGCTAAGGCCTGGGGTTAGGGTGCCTTGATACTTACCTAGGCGCTCCACGATAACTTGCATGCCTTGCGGTACCATCACGATACTTTTGAATATCGCGACAATGACGATTGCGGCAATTAAGCCTGCGAGTACTAGTCCGGTCATAATAGAGCTTCCTTAGTCTTTCCAACAATAAGTAAATGGGGGTCTTCAATTTTGATTACGCGCACTGTCTCGCCAAGTTTTAAAGGTGTCTCGCAGCGGTAATCCCAAACTTCTTTTCCTTCGACAGGGATATTAAATCTTAGTTTTCCTGTTTGGTTGGCTTCGGTATTAAACGTGACATACCCAAGTTGCGTGTTCATTTCTGTTTGTAGGTCATCGCTGCTAGAGTTGTCGCCAATTCTTGGTTTAATGATTCTAAACCACGCCAAGGTGTTAACGGCGGCCATGCCTGCGAAAATCAAGATTTCTTGATAGGTGGGGAGGTCTATGAAATAGGCTACGCCGCCGGTTGCAACAGCGGCTAGGCCAATCAAAAGAAACACGAAGCTCGGCAAGAATATTTCTACAAGGCTAAGAATTAAGCCGAAGGCCGCCCAGTGCCATGGTTCTACTTCGATCATAATGTCGTCCTTTGCATTAAGGAAGGGTTTAAACCCTACCTTAACGAAGATGTGTCAAAATCACCACGATTGTTTCACGCAATGCTCGGGTATTTGTTAGAATACGCACCGTCATTTCCGATGACGTTCTATTGGTTTAATTATTTACTGCAGGTAGTGTACATAATGCGTGTTATTCATTGGCTTTTGGGCCGACTTATTTTATTGCTAGATTGGTTATTTACGCCTAAAAGCGTCAAACGTGACTCAAGCCAACAGTCGCAAGTTGACTCAGAAACTACGTCACTGGTGCTATACCAGTATAAAGCTTGCCCGTTTTGCGTAAAGGTTCGAAGAGCCATGAAGCGTCAGGGATTGTCTATTCAAACACGTGATGCGAAGCGCAGCGAAAGTGCACGTGATGAGCTTGTTTCTGGTGGTGGTAATCTAAAGGTCCCTTGCTTAAAGATAGACCAACCTGATGGCACGAGCTCTTGGTTGTATGAATCATCAGAGATCATTGCCTATTTGAATGGGCGATTTTCGGCTTAATGCTTCGAACTCTTTAAATAGTCTGTTTTGACAAAGTGAAAGGCTTTCCATGCTAGACCCTTTAGCCCATATCATAAGCGCTCAACAGCCGAGTATGTTGAGGATGGGCTTGAACCCTATTTTAGACTCCCAGTGGCTTGCGCCGTTCAGGGTTGAGCAGTATCAACGCTTTCTCGCGCATAAGAATGCACGATTACAGGAGCCTGAGTGTCCGATATTGGCTGATGAATCTGCGCGAGCCCCCTTGCATGAATTACAACCCACGCTGCGCAGGTATTTACAGACGCACCATTCGGATGAGATAGATCAAAATAACATCGACTTTGGCTGTTTGGATGGTTCTTCCCCCGTCGAATGTTTGAAGAGCATGAGTTTGTGGGTGCCGGACGACATCTGTATTTTGCAGCGTGCTAGTGAATTAGGGCGAGAACCTGAAGATGACTACGTTCTCACTGCGGCGAGCGTCTTGAGTCCAAGCCACTGGCGACCTGAGCAAAAATTCTTAAAACCCCTTTCTGAAATACACTCGCTAATTCCAGGTTTTGACTCAAATCTTACGCCCAAGGTAACGCGCTTTTTTAATCATCTAAAGCCAGGTAAGCCAGTGGTTCGCTTTAATTGGGGGGTACAGCCGGGTAATGCTTTAGAGTGGCGTTCAGAATCTGAGCCAGAGCTTGAAACACATCCCACGCTCTTTTATCGCAGCGAACGTCAGACCTTATTGCGGCTACCTAAAACTGACGCGGTGGTGTTTTTTATTCGGATTGACTGTTGTTCGTTAGATGAGCTGGACAGTTATTATGGCGTGCCAAATGCGAAGGCGCTGTTGCTAGAGCATATAGCCGGTTTGCCTGAGGTAGAGCGAGAATATAAGGGCTTTCCTAGATTCGGTATATAGAGTGTCTGGGTTTTGTAGTGAGGATCAAGCACTCTTGGAATGCAGTGTCTTAAAATCGCGTCTTGCTATCAATTTTAGGTTTCTCGTAGCCTTAGCGTCTGAAATTCAATTAGTTACTTGCTTACGCGCACTTTTGTACTCTTGCGCTGTTTACTTTTATTAGGGAACGTCGATGACAAACTTCTTCAAGTCTTTATATATATCCGCTTATGTGACTGCATTAGTGCTTGCAGTTACGCACTCATTAGTCGGTTTGACGCAAGACGGTATTCACTCGTTTTGGTTAGCGACCTTGATTGCGACGGTACCTTCTCTTGGCTTTTTTGTGCGTTTATTTTTGATGCCCATCGCAAGAACCTCTGCTAACTTGGTGTTTATGCCTTTGTTTGCCGCAATTGGGACTGGGCTTTCGTTTTTACTGCCTTATACCGAAGCCCAAGCGATCTTTTTATGGGCATATGGCGTTGGTGTTGGTCTTTGTGGAAGTCTTCTCTATATCTTTTGGTACTCGAAACTTGGGCGCACGGAAAGTGCTGCACTTGAGATTGGAAAGGTACTGCCAAACCTGAACTTGCTTTCATCGACTGGCAGCCCGTGGAGCTCTTCAGCTCAGCTAAGTAATCCCGCGTTGTTTTTATTCTTTAGGGGGAATTGGTGTCCCTTATGTATGGCGCAAATTAAAGAGATATCTGAGCACTATCAAGCTCTAGAGTCGATGGGCGTTGATGTGTATCTCGTTAGCCCTCAGCCCGACGCTCACACTAAAGCTTTGGCGAATAAGTTTCAGGTGAACTTCAATTTCATGGTCGATGAAGATAACGCAGCTGCCAAAACTCTAGGGATTGACGCAAGTCATGGGACGCCCAAGGGAATGGAAGTTTTAGGTTATGATTCGGATACAGTGCTCCCTACGGCTATCTTATTAGATGCGCAGCAAAAAGTAATAATGGCGGACCAAACCAATAACTATCGCGTTCGTCCCGAGCCAAAAACTTTCATTGATGCATTTCGTGCGGCGGGCATTGGCCAGCCTACTATTTAAATTCCGTTGACACTATTGCGGGTCTCTCCGCAACAAAACGCACGAATATTTTCGGCAACTTCATTCATTAGTGCTTGGCGGCATTCCTGAGCGGCCCAAGCGCAATGGGGCGTTATGATCAGGTTTTCGAGCCCTGCGCTTATAAGTGGGTGATCTGGCGCTGGGGGTTCTTGAACGAGAACATCAAGCGCAGCGCCGCCTAAATGCCCAGATTGCAGTGCTTCAAGTAGGGCGTCTTCGTTGATAATCCCGCCGCGGGATGTGTTTATAATCATGGCGCCTGTTTTCATGGTGTTTAGGGCTTTTCGGTCGAACAGATTTTTAGATTGCTCCGTGAGAGGGCAGTGCAGCGAAATGACGTCACTCTCTGCTAGAAATTCATTCCAGTTAGTGCGTTTGGCTTGGTTTGGAGCACTCCAAGGCGCGTTAGCAGTGATGATGTTCATTTCAAACGCTTCGGCAATTCGCGCGACAGCCTGCCCAAGTGAGCCAAACCCGACGATACCGAGTGTTTTTCCTCTGAGTTCGTAAGCGGGGTAGTCGAGCAAGCAAAACATTGGCGATTTTGACCATTCACCCGTTCTAACGGCGTGGGCATATTGAGGCCAGTTGGTGGCTAAGCCCAGCAAGAGGGCCATTGTGTGTTGAGCGACACTTGCTTGTGCATATCCGGCAACGTTCGCAACGCGCACACCCCGAGCTTTTGCTGCGTCTAGGTCGACGTTATTGGTACCTGTGGCGCAGATACAGATCAGCTTTAACGAGGGTGCGTGAGCTAGTAAATTGTCATCGATGATGGTTTTGTTTGTTATCACGACTTCTGCATTCGCGATGCGCTCAAGTGTTTCTTCGGGAGCGGTCCACTCGTAATGGGTCCAGTGTTCAACGTTTACCTGAAGGTTTGTAAAGTCGAGGTCTTCAGGGTGGACGCTGGATCTGTCTAAAAAGACCCCGTGTTTAAATGTCATCGCTTTTGTCATAGTTTTCGTATTCACAGGAGAAGTTTGCGGTCGCAAAAGCCAATGCTTATTTGCAGCAATGTCTTTTGTGATGTTCTTGGCGACACACATGGTCGTTTCAGTGTTTATAGTGTATTGCGTGTTTTAACGAATAGAAAGCAGCAATATTTTGGAGGTAGTATGAAACTTGGGATCCGTGATTTACAAGCCAACTCTGCAACAGCTGAGCAAGATGATACGTCTCAGTCTCAAGCCCAAGTGCTAGCGGTAGAAGGTTGCGGCATGGAAGAGACTCCTTGTTATAAGATGTGGGGGCAGCTAGATCGCACCAATGATCATCAGGTGCGCTTTTGCTTAGAGTGCTGCCGGCCGGTATT
>JAWUYI010000007.1:0-86098 GCA_034110885.1 Oleiphilaceae bacterium | reverse complement strand
ATTACGTCTGCAGAACGCGAGCTCTGATGAACGAGATGCTATAGAGAAACAGAAACTTGAAGCAGAGATCGTATTGTTAAGGGAGCAGCTTGATCGCCGTGATCTAGATCTCGCATACCGAGATGAACGAGAAGACCAGTTACGTGCGGAGCTTGATGAGCTGAAAGAAACGATGGGGGCCTCTCCAGATGATTCTACTAATTCTATGTTTACGATGTTGAAAGAAATGGAAGTAGTTTATGTTGCGTATCATCCAGGGGTAGGGCACGTGTCGATGACATCAAGTGATATTGTGCGTTATGCAGACAACCCGATGTCATACGTGGCTGAAAAGGCGTTTGTGACTGAAGAAAAATATTTGGCGTGGCTAGAGCACTTCGAGCACCCAACTTGCCAGCATCACGATGCAGATGGTATGTGTGGTAAAACTATCGGCAAGATCAGCACACCAGGCGAGTTTGATATAGGAAGCTCTGACCGCTGCGATCTTCACCGTAAGAGTTTGTAGCAATTTCGATGGTTTTTTCGGCAGAGACAACAGGAATTGCAGCGTTAGAGGCTGCATTTTCCGACTTGCCAGCAATAAGCACACATTCCTGTGATGCCTTACTCTCCTCTTTTTTTGACACGTCTCTAAATCAATCTTTAACGGTTGATGTTTTGCGTCTTGACCGGGTGCACCCTTTTCTGTCGGGCAATAAATGGTTCAAACTTAAGCATCACTTGCTTGCGGCTTCTGCGCAGGGGGTCGACCAGCTTGTAAGCTTTGGTGGTGCCTACTCAAATCATCTACATGCTTTAGCCTACGCAGGACAAATGTTTGGTTTTAGCACGGTTGGAATTGTGCGAGGTGAAGAGCCTAGCCCTGAGAAGCTGAGCCCTACGATCGTTGATTGTCGAAAGTGGGGTATGCATATTATTTGGATGAGCCGGCAGGAATATCGGCATTATGCTCCCGAGGCTGAGTCGGGCTCTCTAAAGGTACATTATCCGAATGGCTATATCATTCCCGAGGGTGGTGAAGGTGCTTTGGGTATGCAGGGTGTTCACGATGTGTTTGAAGCTGTATTCGATTCGCTTGATGAAAGTTATGATCTGGCAATTTCTGCCGTTGGCTCTGGAACCACATTGGCAGGTATGTATGCAGCTCGGCCAAAGGGTATGAGGGTCGTTGGTGTGTCTGCTTTGAAGGGCGCTAATGACTTAGCTCAGCGGGTAAGTAATAACTTGGCAGATGTTCAATCGCAGCAAATAGAAATTTGGCACGACTATCATCAGGGTGGTTTTGCCAAAATGACCCCCTTGCTTAAGCGTTTTATGTCGGAGGTATTGAGCGAGGTGGGTGTGTTGTTAGACCCGGTTTATACCGGAAAGGCTTTCTACGCACTAATTCACCAATATGCACATTATAAACTAGGTGATCGCCCTAGAATCCTGTTTGTTCATACCGGAGGGCTACAGGGTTGGCGTGGATTTAAGGGCGTCTCACCTACAGAGTGATAGGCATTCTCATCCCAATTGTTCGGTACAACAAAGAAATGTTCTTTTCTTGTGTCCTGATTTGATGCCGGTTCGGTTGCAATCATGACACTACGAGTGTCTATGAGTATGTCGTCTTGGATGCGTTCAATAAGTGTTTTTGCGTCAATGCTCGAACTGAATTGTTGGTTTAAGTCGAGACTCAGCCACTGTTTTTTCTGAAGAATATGATAGTTTTGTTCCGGCGCTTGTTGCGAGATCCATTGCTGGAACTCGTCGTATTTAAACCATGAGCCTTTTACGAGTGATTTGGTGTTTTTGTCTGTGTAGGTAATGGCGTTTCTTAGTTTGGTATCGTGGGGCAGAAAAAGTCTGCCTTTAATCATACATTCGGTGTTAAGTTTTGTGATGCCTAATTTCTCAAGTGCTTTGGCCGCCACTGGGTTTTGATTGAGGGTCAGTTGATGGTCGCGTAAGTGTGAGGTTTTTTTGTCGAGACGATCAATGTTCTGCGGTCCAAACCACAAAGTATTGGCGCGGCAAGGAAGTCCAAGATAAAACTTGATAGCGATCTCTTGGTGGACGTAGCAGTTGCTAGTCTTGTCATGCACAATGAAGTCGAACTCGCCTAGAGTTCTGCCCTTGTCGTGTATTTGTAAGCCTTGCTTGATAATGCGATAGCGCGGGTTATGTTGTAGGTAAAACTGCCAAAGACGTTCGACATAGTTACCTAGAAAATGGCTGCCCGGGGCGGCTAAAGCACTCGCAAGTGCATCCTTGTGTCGATCTAGTTGCAGAGTTTGAAGGTCTTCTTGCTTATATTGTTGGTGTGAAATTGCACCGAGTGATTCAACATCTGCGATGTCTTGCTGTGTTAGAAGCCAGTCTAAGTTGGTTAAAGCAAGTTGCAGGTTGTTTTTCTCGGAAGGAAAAGAATTCATACTTTATGGTCTGCTGCGGTTCTATGACGTAAATATTTTAAGAGTTTCTGTTAAGATTGACGTAAATACTAGAGTGGCTTGTGTCTAAATCCTAGTAATCATTGGTTTTGCGCGCACATTGTTTTTTATCGCAATGGCGAGCGGGTTTTAAGGTTCGACAGCATTTATGGATAATTTTAGAAATATTGGGTTGATTGGTCGTTTAGGTAGTGCAAAAGTCGTCGAGACTTTGAGGCGTCTGAAGCGCCATTTAATCTCCGAAGGCTATCACCTGATTTTAGAAGAACATATCGCCGACCTGATGCCGGGGCATGGCTTGCAAGTCTCAAGCGTGAAGATGATGGGTGAGGTCTCTGATCTAGTTATTGTTGTGGGTGGCGATGGAAGTTTGCTTGGCGCTGCGCGTGAGCTCGCAAAATCAAATGTCCCTATTTTAGGTGTGAATCGAGGCCGCTTGGGCTTTCTTACCGATATCTCTCCCGAAGAAATCGAAGCGCGTGTTGACGAAGTACTTGCTGGAAACTATCTAGAAGAAAAGCGCTTTTTGCTTGATGTTCATGTGAAGCGCAACGGTGAGCCGGTTGGCTTTGGTTCGGGCTTGAACGACATCGTTTTACACCCAGGTAAGTCGACCAGAATGATTGGTTTCGACTTGTTCGTCGAAGGACAGTTTGTATACAGTCAGCGTTCCGATGGTTTGATTGTCTCTACTCCAACAGGTTCAACTGCCTACGCACTGTCCGCCGGCGGCCCTTTACTGCACCCAAAATTAGACGCGATTGCATTGGTGCCAATGTTTGCGCATACCTTAAGTAGTCGTCCGATTGTTGTCGACGGTAAAAGTGAAATCAAAATTGTGATTGGTGAGGGTAACGAAATTTATCCGCAAGTTAGTTGTGATGGGCAGCACCACATTCCGGTTGCGCCAGGAGACTCGGTTAGCATTACTAAAAAACCATATAAGGTACGATTGATTCATCCTACTTCTCATAACTTCTATGAAACATGCAGAGAGAAGCTAGGGTGGGCACATAATTTATTGACTAGTTGAGCAGTATGGCAATAAAACCCAAGCAGGTTGTGCAGGGATACGACTTAATCGGCGACGTTCACGGTTGCGCCTTGGCTTTGCAGCGTCTGTTAAAAAAGATGGGGTATGTGCATGTCGATGGCTGTTATCGGCACCCTTCTCGAAAGGTTATATTTCTCGGTGATATTGTTGATCGAGGCCCGCGTATCAGAGAAGCTCTGCATATTGTTAAAGATATGGTAGATGAAGGGCAGGCTGAAATCGTGTTGGGTAATCATGAATATAATGCTATGTGCTACTGTACACGCGGTCGTGATGAGAGCGACCACTTGTTCTTGCGTGAACATAACGCTCGCAACCACCGCCTTATCCGTGAAACCCTTGAGCAATTCGAAGACCATCCTAAAGAGTGGCAGCAGTTTTTGAATTGGTTTCATGAAATTCCCTTATTCTTAGAGAAAGAGTACTTCAGAGTGGTGCATGCGTGCTGGGATGCTAGTGCAATTTTGCGCTTTAAAAATATGAGTCCGTTTCATTGCTTAGACTTGGACATGCTTTATGAGTCCTCTAAAGATGGTTCCTTCTTGGGTGCATTTGTAGATCGTTTGACTCGAGGTACATCATTAGATTTGCCAGATAACGAGACGATTATCAGTCGCGATGGCTATGTGCGAAATGTATTTAGAACCAAGTTTTGGAACGAAGAACCCGAGACCTATGCTGATGTAATTTTTCAGCCAGACCCCTTGCCCGATAAAATTCTGGATCGACCACTCAGCGAGGATGAATCGAAGCAGTTGATGTATTACGACCA
This sequence comes from Oleiphilaceae bacterium, assembly GCA_034110885.1. GTDB lineage: Bacteria > Pseudomonadota > Gammaproteobacteria > Pseudomonadales > Oleiphilaceae > PZPK01. Next base: position 81,834 of record JAWUYI010000007.1, on the reverse strand, counting down.
TTATCAATTGCCCGTATTTGTTGGGCATTATTGGATGTCGGGTACTCCTGGGCCGATTCGATCAAACGTCGCGTGCCTCGATTACAGTGCAGTGAAGTATGGCAAGTTAGTGGCATACCGGATGGATGACGAAGTCGCGTTAGATAAAGATAAATTTATTTGGGTAGAAGTAGAACCTTCATGATAGAGGTTGCGAGAGTTTCATTAGAAGTAGATTTGGCCGCGTTTTCTGCATGGCTGAATCGCAACGGTGTGTCGCATCGAGTCGTCGAGTCAGAAGGGCAGCAGCTTTTGTTAATGCCAGACTCACCCGTATTCGAAAAAGTACAGCAAGCGCTAGAGGCATATCTCTCAAGCGAAGATGTGCGAGAGAATGTTGAAAAACAGCTCGAGTCTTTGCCTCAAGTAAAACGTGTGCAGCGTTCAGCGTATGACCGAGTGACACCGCAGCAAGCACCTCTTGTTTTTTTGGTCATGCTTGCATGCGTTATCGTAGCTTGGCTGACCGGCTTGGGTGAAGGCGGGCAGGTGCTGCGGGCCATGCTTATCATTAATCCATTTGATATCGAAGTTGACACGAGAACCTTAATTGGGCGATGGGATGGTTTAGTTGCTACGCTTGCTTTGGGTGAATTTTGGCGTTTATTTACGCCAGATTTACTCCACTTTAATATAGCCCATATTAGTTTTAATTTGCTTATGTTTTGGGTGCTAGGCGGGCAGGTTGAATTTCGGCAAAGTAGCTTGTCCTTGGCGGGTTTAATCGTTGTGGTGTCTCTTGCCTCTAACGTTGCTCAGTTGCTGGATGGCGGCTACTTATTTGGCGGCCTGTCGGGCGTAGTCTATGGCTTGTTTGGCTACTGTTGGGTATGGGCGAAGTACCAAAAAGATATTTTTATGCCGGATGCCTTGTTTCGATTTGCCTTAGTTTGGTTAATCATTGGCTACACTCCTCTTACCGAGTGGGTGGGGCTAGGACGAATGGCGAACTCAGCGCATTTGTATGGCCTGCTTTCGGGTTTGATCTGGGCGTGGTGCGTGTTTGGCCTAAGAGCAAAGCGCGCGGCTTAGCGTGGTATTTTAGTGAGAACGAGTTAGATTGAGACGTATAAACGATGAAATTTGAAGACGCAGCTAAGAGTATTAGCCCTGAGATATACCAAAACTTTAAGCAGGCTATCGAGCTTGGAAAATGGCCTGACGGTCGCACTTTGACAAAAGAGCAGAAAGAAATTTGCTTACAGACGATTATGCTTTACGAATCTGAGCATGGCGTGCCAGAAAAAGAGCGTGTGGGGTATATCGATAACGCTAAGAAAAAAAAGCCGGATGGCGAACAGCCAATCCGCATACTTCACTAACCTTCATTAAGGACATACCTTGAAACTGATTGCCCAAGGCCGCCTGAGTAAAATGCCAGTCGAGCCCACTACTCCTGTCTCCTATACACTTAAAGTTGGCGATCAAGCCATAGACCTAAATGCGTATTTGGGTAAAAAACTTCAGTTTGTTTTTGAGCATGAAATTCGCTGCTCAAACTGTGAACGCCTGACAAAGAAGAGCTTTAGCCAAGGCTATTGTTACCCTTGCTTTCAAAAATTGGCGAGCTGTGACAAATGTATTATGAGCCCTGAACTGTGTCACTACGACGATGGAACCTGCCGCGAGCCGAGCTGGGGAGAGAAAATGTGTATGCAGAAGCATTTTGTTTACTTGGCAAATTCTTCAGGCTTAAAAGTAGGTATTACTCGTCACACTCAGGTTCCGACGCGTTGGATTGATCAAGGTGCAGTGCAAGCGCTGCCAATCGCTGCTGTGTCGACTCGAAAGTTATCAGGTCTTGTCGAAACCAAGTTGAAAGAATGGGTGGCGGATAAAACCAATTGGCGAAAAATGCTGAAGCATGAAGTAGAAACGCTGGATCTCGTGGCAGAGCGAGAACGTCTTTATCCGCTAGTAAGTGATTACCTAAGCGAGTTGAAAACGCAGTACCCTGACGAGTCGATAGAATGGCTTGTTTCAGGTCAGTTGGCTGAATTTACGTATCCTTCACTGGCTTGGCCCGAGAAGGCGAAAACCTATAACTTGGATAAAACGCCCGATATCAGCGACACGCTGATGGCCATTAAGGGGCAGTATTTGATATTCGAACAAGCGTGTTTGAATATTCGAAAATATGGGTCTTACCAAGTCTCAGTTTATGGTCCCGATTTAGATTAATTGAGTTCGATTTTGCTTTGCTGCTCTCAGAATATTAAGGAATTACTATGAAAGACGCGTCCGCGACTATTACTTATTTAAAAGACTACCAAGCACCTGCTTATCAGATTGAAAGTGTCGATTTGTGTTTTAGTTTATTTGAAGATGGCGCAGAAGTGCGCAATCGCATGCGTCTGAAAAGAGATTCTGGGGCAGGAGATGTGGCATTAGTGCTTGATGGCGAAGAGCTAGAATTGCGATCCGTGCATGTTGATGGTGAGGCGCTTTCAACCGAAGCCTATGAAGTATCTGATACAAACCTGACGCTTAATGCCTTGCCTTCTGAGTGTGAGCTTGAGTTAGTGACTTGGATTAAGCCTCAGGAGAATAAGCGACTCGAGGGCTTGTACCGTTCGTCTGTTATGTTTTGCACGCAGTGTGAGGCCGAAGGCTTTCGGCGCATTACCTACTATCTTGATAGACCTGATGTACTCTCTATTTTTACAACACGTATTGAAGCTGATGTCGCGAAATACCCTCGCTTGTTATCGAACGGCAACTTAGTTGAGTCTGGTGCTTTGGATGAGGGGCGCCATTATGCGGTTTGGAATGATCCTTTCCGTAAACCAAGTTATTTGTTTGCATTGGTAGCCGGTGACTTGCACTGTCATGAAGACTTTTTCGTGACGATGTCCGGGAGAAAAGTTGCGCTGGAGCTGTTTGTTGAGCATAAAAATGCGTCCAAGTGTGATTATGCGATTGATGCCTTGAAGCGCTCTATGAAGTGGGACGAAGAGGTATATGGCCGAGAGTATGACCTAGATATATTCATGATTGTCGCGGTCGACGACTTCAACATGGGGGCCATGGAAAACAAAGGACTGAACATCTTCAATTCGTCGTGCGTGCTAGCAAAGCCAGAGACGACAACTGATGCATCGTATCAGCGCATCGAAGCAATTGTTGCTCATGAGTACTTTCATAATTGGTCGGGCAACCGTGTGACGTGTCGTGACTGGTTTCAGTTGAGCTTAAAAGAGGGGTTTACCGTCTTTAGAGATTCAGGGTTCTCTGCAGACATGAATTCTCGAATAGTGAAGAGAATAGAAGATGTGAATGTACTGCGTTCAGCGCAGTTTATCGAAGATGCAGGGCCTATGTCACATCCTGTTAGACCTGCCTCTTATATGGAAATTTCGAACTTTTATACGCTCACTATTTATGAGAAAGGCGCTGAAGTTGTGCGCATGCTGCACACCTTGTTGGGCGCAGAACTATTCCGTAAAGGGTCAGATTTGTATTTTGAAAGACATGATGGTCAAGCAGTCACCACCGATGAATTTGTCGCGGCGATGTCTGATGCTTCAGGCAGAGATCTAAGTCAGTTCAAACGATGGTATGATCAAGGTGGAACACCGCGTATCGATGTATCTGGCGTGTATGATCCAGAGTCAAAAACCTACAGCTTAACGCTGAAACAGTCTTGCCCAGCAACCCCGCAACAAGAGCATAAATTGCCGTTCCACATTCCGGTCGCGATTGGCTTGATAGACTCGCAAGGTTCGGATATTCCTTTGCGCGAGTTTGATGGCGCAACAACACATATTGTTGAACTGACTGAAGAGTCCGAAACCATTGTGTTTGGTGGCATCGATATAGAACCAATACCTTCTTTGCTGCGTGACTTCTCAGCTCCGGTTAAATTGCTATTCCCTTACACGCAGGATCAGTTGCTGTTCTTAATGAAGCACGATAGCGATGGATTTAATCGTTGGGATGCGGGGCAAACCTTAGCGATTCAGGTATTGCAAAATATGGTCGCTCAACTTCAGCGTGGAGGCGAAGCTAAGTTGCCAAGGTCTTTCATTGAAGCGACTCGAAGCATTTTATGTAACGAGAGCTTAGATAAAGCTATGGTATGTAAGCTTTTACTTTTACCGACAGAATCCTATTTAATCGAGCAGTCTGAAGAGGCCGATGTCGATGCAATTTGTAAGGCGAGAAAGTTAGCGAGAGGCCAACTTGCTTTTGATCTGCGTCAGGAACTCTACCGGTGTTACGAAGCGAATAATGTTTCTTCTAGCGGTCTTGGTTTTGATGAAATGGCTCAGCGAGCGCTAAAGAATGCGTGCTTGAGTCTTCTTTCAGCTAATCCTGACCAAGATTTTTCTGCTTTGGCTCGCAAGCAGTTCGATGGCGCCGTGAACATGACGGAACAGTTCGGCGCGCTTGCTTCTGTGGTTCATGCAGGTAATGCGGAAGATGCCGATGATTTGCTGACACGCTTTTATGAGCAGTGGCAGGGTGATGCGCAAGTGCTAGAGCAGTGGTTCTCCGTTCAATCGAGTGCAGCCTCATTAACAAATTTGGATAGAATTAAAGCACTCATGAAGCATGAGGCTTTCGACTTTTTTAATCCGAATAAGTTGCGCTCTGTTGTCGGAGCATTTGCCGCCCAAAATTTTGAGTACTTCCATAACGCAGATGGCAGTGGTTATCAGTTTTTGGCCGATCAGATTATTAAGTTGGACGATCAAAATCCGCAAATCGCAGCGCGCTTGATGACGCCATTAACGCGGTGGCGCAAATATGATGCGGCGCGCAAAGCCTTTATGCTTGAAGAACTTGCTCGTATCCAGAACAAAGCAAACCTGTCGAAAGACTTGCGCGAAGTGGTTGAGAAAACCTTACCAAACTAAGTGCCTAGTTCAATTTTTCTCACTAAAGCCGCTCTTTGTAGCGGTTTTTTCTTTTGGGGGGAAAATTAAATATTATTCCAAAACAATTGTTTATCCTGCTCTCCTGAAATAATTTATAACAAACTTTCGTTAGACACCTGCGAATTATCTGCTAAAAATTAATAGATATTGTTCTTTTTTTGATGCGCCATTTTTTGTGGTGTATTTGAAACCCTATTGGTATGACATCTGTTAAAGGTAAGTCTATGAAAATAAGAAGTGTGTTGCTCAGTGCTTGCTTGGCTTGCAGTGTATCTGCTCTAACTGCACAAGCTAAGGTCTCAGACGCCGAAGCGAATAAGCTAGGCGCTACGCTCACTCCTTTTGGTTCGATCAAAGAAGGTAACAAGGCGGGAACTATCCCAGCATGGGATGGAGGCCTTACAAAAGCGCCAGCAGGTTATGAGGGCTCGGGACAGCATCATGTTGATCCATACGCCGGTGATGAGATCAAGTATCGAATCGATAAAAGTAACTATCAGGGTTTTCAAAAGTATTTGACGCCTGGGCAGTACGCGCTGATGGAAGCGTATCCCAATACCTTTGTGCTAAATGTTTATCCGACGCGTCGATCGCACGCTATGCCGGATTGGGTGTATGAAAATTCCAAAAAGAACGCAAAGACTTCGGCCTTAGCTGACGGTGGTGTCGGGATTAAAAATGCTTATGGTGGCGTCCCTTTTCCTATTCTGCATGGGAACAACACAGATCAAGCTTTGCAGGTAATGTGGAACCACTTGACTCGCTGGAGAGGTATTTTCCTTACAGGTCGTTATACCGAAGTTGCTGTGCAGCGTAACGGAGAGTACTCGCCGATCACAAAGCAGCAAGAGGCTTTCTTTAACTTTTTTAATCCGGAAGGCGACTTCAAGTCGATGGACAATATATTGTTCTACTTCCTGACCTTTAACAAAGCCCCTGCACGTCTAGCGGGCGGTGCTTTACTTGTACATGAAACACTTAACCAGGTTAAAGACCAGCGTCAGGCTTGGGACTATAACTCCGGCCAACGTCGTGTGCGTAGAGCGCCAAACTTGGCGTACGATTCGCCGATAGCGTCTTCTGATAATACAAGAACGGCTGATGATACCGATATGTATAACGGCGCACCAGACCGTTATAACTGGGAATATAAAGGGGTTCAGGAGTTTTTTATCCCTTATAACAACTACAAGATTGGTACCGAAGGTGTTAAGTACGACGATCTTGTGATGCAAGGCCATTTAAACCCAGACTACCTGCGCTGGGAGTTGCACAGAGTGCACGTGGTTGAAGCTAATTTGAAAAAAGGTGCACGGCACATATACAAGAAACGAGTGTTCTATATTGATGAAGACTCTTGGGGTATCGCGCTCGTAGATCAGTATGACAATCGAGACGAATTGTGGCGTGTGAGCGCGGCCTTGTTAAAGAATTACTACGAGCTTCCAGGTACCTGGACGAGCGCTGATATTTTCCATGACCTTCAGTCGCGCAGATATAGCGCAAACGGACTATATTCAGAAGAGCGCCAAGCGCCTGTTTTTGAAACTAAAGTACCGAATAAGCGTTATTTTAAGCCTTCTTCATTGCGCAGACGCGGGAACTAGACTATTCATTTCTTACACTTTCACTGTGGGTGCGCTTTAGCGCCCGCCATCACACAATCTATTAAGGTTATTTGATGAACTCTTTATTTCATCGGTTTGCAAAAACTACTGCACTGTCTCTCGCGCTAAGTTCCTTTGGCGCTTCTTCCGTTCTAGCATTTGACGATGTACTCGATACGCCTGCTTTTACCTCTGAGTTAGCGAGTTCTAGCTTGTTAGTCGATATTGAGGCTGCGGGTGATCGGCTTGTGGCCGTCGGTACACGCGGGCATATCGTATATTCAGATGATAAGGGGGCGTCGTGGCAACAAGCGGCGGTTCCTGTTTCGGTGTTGTTAACGTCCGTAGACTTCGCCACTGATCAAAAAGGTTGGGCTGTCGGTCATGGGGGGGTGATTTTACACTCCAATGACGGTGGTATGACTTGGCAGAAACAATTTGATGGTGATTTGGCGAATAAAAGTATTATTGAGCAGTCGCAAGATTACGTAGAGCAGCTTGAGCAAGCTCTGGAGCAAGCTTCTGAGGGAGAGTTGGAAGACTTAGAGTATGAGCTTGAAGAGGCGGAATACAGTCTTGAGGATGCTTTGGCCGATGCTGAAGTTGGTGCAAGTAAACCCTTTCTTGATGTTATGTTTGTTGACGCTAAAAAAGGGTTTGCGGTTGGCGCTTATGGGTTTCTCTTTGCAACGGAAGATGGTGGCCGGTCATGGACCAACCAGGGCGGTCGGCTCGATAACCTGGATCGATTTCATTTGAATACGATATCTCAAATTCCGGGTGGGACAATTTTAATTGTTGGTGAGGCCGGTGTAATTTTCCGTTCAAGTGATTTAGGTGAGTCTTGGGAAGTGCTAGATAGCCCTTATGAAGGCTCATTTTTTGGGATTCAGGGCTTAGTCGAGAAGGGTCATGCTCTAATCTACGGCTTACGAGGAAACTTGTTTAGAACAACCAACTCCGGAAGTTCTTGGGATGAAGTTGAATCTAACACCGAAAGTTCGCTAATGGGTTCGTCTTTCGATGGCAATCGTAAAGTCAGCATTGCTGGGAATTCCGGCGTGATTGCTTTAAGCGAAGATGGTGGTGAAACCTTTACAATAAATATTCGTGAGAGTCGCTTGGGCAATACCGCACTTACTTACGTCAAGCGTCAACAGATGGTCTTGGTCGGTGAGTATGGGGTTCTAGTTGTCACGCCTTCTGGAAATGATATTTAAACTCTTATCTTAATTACTAAATTCACAGAGGATTGACGAATGTCAAATGCCAATCAAGGCTCTGCGGGACCGAACAGTAATAATGTTGGGTCCGGTTCGTTCGCGGAAAGATTTATTTTTACAAATAGGCCGGTCATTCTCGGCTTGTTTCTCTTATTGACGGCGTTTTTTGGCTATAACGCAGCCAATATAAAACCTGATGCCTCATTTGAACGCCTTATACCCCTAGAGCATGAGTTTATTAAAAACATGCTTGATAACCGGAGCGATCTAGAGAATCTGGGGAACTTCATTCGTATTGCGGTCGCGTCGAAAGACGGTGATATTTTTAATAAAGCGTATATGGAGACCCTTAGCGAACTAACAGATGAAGTCTTTTATCTGTCAGGAGTTGATCGTTCATCGCTAAAATCCCTATGGACGCCGAATGTTCGCTGGGTCGAGGTGACCGAAGACGGCTTTCAAGGCGGTCCAGTCATCCCAGATGGCTATGACGGCTCGCAAGAGTCGCTAGAAGCGTTAAGACAAAATATTCTGAAGTCTGGGCAAGTGGGCAGCTTGGTTGCCGATGATTTTAAGTCGACGATTATTTATGCGCCTCTCTTCGAGATTAACCCAGAAACACAAGAACCGCTTGACTATAAGGCGTTCTCTCAAGAACTAGAGGAAAAAGTTCGAGCAAAGTATTTGGAAAAGAACCCAAATATCTCGATTCACATCGTGGGTTTTGCTAAGAAAGTAGGTGACTTGATCGAGGGTATAGGTGCAATTGCGACCTTTGCACTAGTCACTATCGGCCTGACTCTTGCTTTCTTGTATGTCTATTCTCGTTGCCACATTGCAACGATTATCCCGATTGTTACGTCTATTGTTGCTGTGGTTTGGCAGTTAGGTATCTTGCGCTTATGTGGCTATGGCGTAGATCCGTACTCTGTTTTGATTCCGTTCTTAGTTTTCGCGATCGGTATTAGTCATGGCGTGCAGATTGTAAATCAGGTCGCTGTGCAGACTGCTGCGGGTTTGAATCCAGTGATGGCGGCGCGAATGTCGTTCCGCAATCTTGTTCGGCCCGGTATTCTTGCTTTAGTGAGTGATGCATTTGGCTTTTTGACCTTGTTCTTCATTGAAATTGAAGTGATTCGTGATCTCGCGATTGCCGCAGGTGTGGGTGTGGCGGTCATTATCGTGACAAATCTTATTTTGCACCCAGTCATGATGTCTTACACTGGTCTTAGCAAGAGTGGTGTTAAACACGCCAAGAAAGTTGAAATGAGTGAACACAAACCTTGGCGCGTGTTGTCGTTTATGGCCCACCCTAGTGTTGCTCCAATCTCGATTATGATTGCGATCTTGGGCTGTGCGATAGGATTGTATTATCAAAAAGACTTGAAAATTGGTGATTTAGATCCAGGTGCACCAGAGTTACGTGCGGACTCTCGTTATAACGTCGATAATAAATTTATCATCGACAACTACAGTACAAGTGCCGACATTTTGGTTGTTATGATTCGGACAGAGCCTGAGCAGTGCTCGAGTTACGAACTGATGGATGTCATGGATCGTATGCAATGGCGTCTAGAAAATGTTGAAGGTGTCCAATCCACCGCTTCATTGGTTACCGTGTCTAAGCTGGTAACGAAGGCTTTGAGTGAGGGTAGTTTTAAGTGGTTTGAACTTTCTCGAAATCAGGAAATTATAAACTCTACGATTCAGCGCGCACCTTCAGGTTTGATTAATACAAACTGTAGTATGACCCCGATGATTGTTTACTTAGATGACCATCAAGCAGAAACGCTGCAAAGGGTTGTGGGCGAGTTACAGATGTTGATCGAAGAATATCCCAGTGAGAATTACAACTTTATGTTGGCAGCCGGTAATGCTGGCGTCGAAGCGGCGACGAATGAGGTTATAGAAAAAGCAAAAACGGTTATGCTGCTTTCGGTCTACTCAGTCGTTAGTATTTTATGCTTAATCACTTTCCGTTCTATTGCAGCCGTCATATGTATCATCACGCCACTTGCGCTGACGTCGGTGTTGTGTGAGGCCTTGATGGCGCAGCTTGGTATTGGTGTGAAAGTAGCGACATTGCCTGTTATCGCTCTTGGGGTGGGTATCGGTGTCGACTACGGTATCTATATCTATAGTCAGCTTGAAACTAAGTTGAAAGAGGGCTTAGTGCTGCAAGAGGCCTACTTTGAAACATTACGGACCACGGGTAAGGCGGTAGCGTTTACCGGTGTCACGCTTGCTATTGGCGTATTCACTTGGATTTTCTCGCCAATTAAATTCCAAGCGGATATGGGCATCCTGCTGTGCTTCATGTTTATTTGGAATATGGTTGGTTCCATGTGGTTGCTGCCGGCAATGGCTCGCTTCTTGGTAAGGCCTAAAGTTACAGCACAAACTAAGGTTTAACTCTTACCTTATCCCTGAAAAAATGCTGCGCATACTGAGTATGCGCGGCATCTCAAATCGACTAATTACCTCCAGTCTTTTATCGATACTTTCAATTAAGCGGTTTATTTTTTAAATCAATCGTTTAGAATCCCGACTCTTTTTTATTCTATCAAGTGAACCATTGTAAGGCTCACCACTGAACATGAGGTATATATGCCAGTAATTACGCTTCCTGACGGCTCTCAACGTGCTTTTGAAAACCCTGTATCTGTTACCGATGTAGCGCTCGATATTGGTCCCGGTCTCGCTAAGGCGACGATTGCTGGACGAGTGAATGGTGAACTTGTTGATGCATGTGAGGTAATCTCGGAAGATGCGTCGTTAAGCATCGTGACGGCCAGAGACGACGACGGTTTAGATATTATTCGCCATTCTTGTGCGCACCTATTAGGGCATGCCATTAAACAACTGTGGCCCGATACGAAAATGGCAATCGGTCCAGTGATCGAGAATGGATTCTATTACGATGTCGATTTAGAGCACCGTATAACCGATGAGGATATGCTGAAGCTTGAAGCGCGAATGCTCGAACTGGCAAAGAAAGATTATGATGTTATAAAGAAGACAGTTTCTTGGGAGGAGGCGGTTGAAGTCTTCCAAGCTCGTGACGAAAGTTACAAGCTTGAGATTTTAGAGCGTGACATTCCGCATGACGCGACACCAGGTTTGTACCACCACGAAGAATATGTCGACATGTGTCGTGGTCCTCATGTTCCGAATATGAAGTTTTGTCACCACTTTAAACTTATGCGTTTTTCAGGCGCATACTGGCGTGCCGACTCAGATAATAAAATGCTGCAGCGTATTTACGGCACAGCGTTTCCGGATAAAAAGCAGCTTAAATCGTATTTGAACCGATTGGCCGAAGCCGAGAAGCGCGATCATCGTAAAATTGGCAAGAAACTCGACTTGTTTCACATGCAAGACGAAGCGCCAGGAATGGTGTTTTGGCACGACAAAGGTTGGCGTATATATCAAACGATTGAAAGCTATATGCGCAAAAAGCAGCGCGCTCATGGTTATCAAGAAATTAAGACGCCACTAATCGTTGATCGTTCTTTGTGGGAGCGATCAGGGCACTGGGATAAGTTCAGTGAGCATATGTTCACGACGCACTCAGAGAGTAATGATTTTGCTGTTAAGCCGATGAATTGCCCTTGCCATATTCAAGTGTTTAACCAAGGCCTAAAGAGCTATAAAGAATTGCCGCTGCGCCTGGCTGAATTTGGTTCTTGTCATCGGAATGAAGCGAGTGGGGCATTGCATGGCATTATGCGAGTTCGGGGCTTTGTGCAGGATGACGCGCATATTTTCTGTACCGAAGAGCAAATTCAAGAGGAAGTCGCTAATTTTATAGACATGCTGCACGAGGTGTATGACGACTTTGGGTTTGAAGAAATTCAGTATAAGCTGTCAACGCGCCCAGAAGAGCGAGTCGGTAGTGACGAGGTTTGGGATAAAGCGGAAGATGCTTTAGAGAAAGCTTTGGATGCAAAAGATCTGAAATGGGATTTGTTGCCGGGCGAGGGTGCGTTTTATGGACCCAAAATCGAGTTTTCTTTGAAAGATTGTATCGGTCGGGTTTGGCAATGCGGTACTATTCAAATAGACTTCTCGATGCCAGGTCGTTTAGGTGCGCAGTATGTAAGTGACGACCAAGAGCGTAAAGTTCCAGTGATGTTGCATCGTGCCGTTTTAGGTTCTTTTGAGCGGTTTATTGGTATTTTGATAGAAGAGTACGAAGGTGCGTTTCCGTTTTGGTTAGCGCCTGAACAGGCCGCAATTTTGAATATTACCGATAAACAGGCCGAATATTGTGAAAATTTGCGTGAAAAACTCGAATCTAACGGAATTCGTACACACTTAGACTTGAGAAACGAGACGATCGGCTTTAAAATCCGCGAGCACACAATTAATAAGATTCCATATCTGCTCGTTGTAGGCGACAAAGAAATGGAAAATGGTACTGTTGCAGTACGTACCAGAAAAGGAGAGGACCTAGGGGTCTTGTCTTTTGAAGAAGTCTTAGCTCTTTTTGAGCAAGCATCTAACAACAAAGGTCGAAATACAGACACTAAAGGCTAAACCTTTTAGTAGGTGAGTCTAGGTGTCGTTTTTTGTTATCGTGAATTAATGTGGAGAAAATGACATTAAGCGAACTAGCCAAAGTGGTAAAGCTAAGAAAGCTACCATTAATGAGAATATCGAAGCGTCTGAAATACGTCTAATAGATGAAAATGGCGAGCAAGTAGGGGTTGTTGCGTTAACAGACGCTTTAGCTCGTGCAGAGTCTGTGAGCCTAGATCTGGTTCAGATTGCCGACAGTGATCCAATTGTATGTAAGATCATGGATTACGGTAAGAAGATATTTGAAGATAAGAAACAAAAAGCGGCACAGCGTAAGAAGCAAAAGCAAACGCAAGTCAAAGAAATGAAGTTACGCCCAGGGACGGAAGAAGGGGATTATCAGGTAAAACTACGCAACCTGATACGTTTCCTTGAAGGCGGGGACAAAGCTAAGGTGACGATTCGTTACCGAGGCCGGGAAATGGCCCATCAGGAGATCGGCATGAAGTTACTTGAACGAGTTGAAGTAGACTTGGAAGAGTACGGAGTTGTTGAACAACGACCTAAGATGGAAGGTCGGCAAATGATGATGGTACTAGCCCCGAAAAAAAGAAAGTAAACCGTGCAGAGGCTTCGGTCTCATGAGTCACCTGTTTTACTAAATGACTAAAACCAATGCGGAGTGAATTATTATGCCTAAAATGAAAGTAAAAAGCGGTGCGGCTAAGCGCTTTAAAAAAACAGCCAACGGATTCAAACATAAGCAATCCTTTACTAGTCACATTTTGACCAAGAAGTCACCAAAGCGTAAGCGTCAGTTACGAGGCTGCAAGCAAGTTGCAGAGTCGGATCAGGCGACTATCAAGCGCATGTTGCGTATCTAATTGGATCAATTTTAATAGTTAGGAGTTTATTATGCCTCGCGTAAAACGTGGAGTAACCGCGCACCGTCGCCACAAGAAGATTTTAAAGCAAGCTAAAGGTTATTACGGAGCTCGTAGTCGAGTATTTCGTGTAGCCAAGCAAGCAGTTATCAAAGCAGGTCAATATGCATACCGTGACCGTAAGCAGCGTAAGCGTCAATTCCGTCAGTTGTGGATTGCTCGTATTAACGCTGGTGCACGCTTGAACGGTTTGTCATACAGCCGATTTATTGCTGGTTTGAAGAAAGCAAATGTTGAAATCGATCGTAAAGTTTTAGCTGATTTGGCTATGAACGATGCAATTGTATTTACAGCAGTTGTTGAAAAGGCTAAATCTGCATTAGCTAGCTAAGCGAGATTTGCGAGATCTGTGTTAGAGAGTAGAAAGTATTCTTGATTGCAGAACCCCGCACTAATCGAGCATTAAGTGATAGGGGGCTACTAGCCCCCTATTTTTGTTTTCGGAGCACAGTAAATGGAAAATCTTGATCTACTAGTCCAGCGCGCGAATCAGGCGGTTTCTGAAGCCCAGACGATTGCTGAGTTGGATCAAGTACGAGTTGATTACTTAGGCAAAAAAGGTGAAATCACGGCTTTGCTTAAGGGTTTGGGTAAGCTTGATCCTGCTGATCGTCCAGCGGCGGGCGCACAAATTAATGAAGCGAAAGAAAAGGTACTCGCCACCCTTCTAGAAAAGAAAGAAGGCATGGAGTCTGCTGTCTTAGAAGCTCAGCTTATGTCAGAAGCAATTGATGTAAGCCTTCCGGGGCGGGCAACAGATCTAGGTGGTTTGCACCCCGTGACCAAAACGATGCGGCGCATCGAATCTTTTTTTTCTCAGGCTGGTTATTCAGTAGAAGTGGGTCCTGAAATTGAGGACGACTACCACAACTTTGAAGCACTGAATATTCCAGGGCATCATCCTGCGCGCGCCATGCATGACACGTTTTACTTTAATGCTAATACGCTTTTACGTACGCATACATCTCCTGTGCAAGTTCGCACAATGGAGCAGGGGAAACCGCCATTTCGCATGATCTGTCCTGGTAGAGTATACCGTTGTGACTCAGATCAAACGCATACCCCGATGTTTCATCAGGTAGAGGGTTTGTTTGTCGAAGAAAACGTGAGTTTTGCCGATTTGAAAACAACCATCGAAGACTTCTTGCGCGTATTTTTTGAGCGCGAGTTAGAGGTTCGTTTTAGACCTTCCTATTTCCCATTTACGGAGCCTTCTGCGGAAGTAGATATCGAGTGGGGAAGAGATGCTGACGGAAATATTAAGTGGCTCGAAGTTATGGGTTGCGGAATGGTACATCCGAAAGTATTTGAAGCAAGTGGTATCGATCCTGAGAAATATTCGGGCTTTGCTTTTGGTCTAGGTGTCGAGCGACTAGCGATGCTTCGATACGGCGTAAATGACTTACGAATGTTTTTTGAGAACGACTTACGTTTTCTGCAGCAGTTTAACTAGTTTTTGAAAAAGTGGAATTTAGATGAAATTCAGCGAACAGTGGCTAAGAGAGTGGGTAAACCCTGCGATTGAAACCGAGGCACTATTACACCAAGTAACAATGGCAGGCCTTGAGGTCGATGGTGTTGAAAGCGTTGCCGGAGAATTTACCGGAGTTGTAGTGGGAGAGATATTATCTGCCGAGCAACACCCAGACGCTGACAAATTGCGTGTATGTCAGGTTAGTGATGGCGCAGAAACCTACAATGTGGTTTGTGGTGCGCCTAACGCCCGAGTCGGGATCAAAGTGCCTTTTGCTCGTGTTGGCGCTGTTCTGCCAGGAAATTTCAAAATAAAGAAAGCAAAACTTCGCGGCGTTGAGTCCTTTGGTATGTTGTGCGCTGAAGCGGAGTTGGGTCTTTCTGAGTCGTCTGATGGTTTGATGGAGCTTGTTAGTGAGGCTCCTGTCGGCGCAGATGTATTCGCGTATCTTAAGCTCGACGATAAAACAATAGAAGTCGACCTAACTCCAAACAGAAGTGACTGTTTGTCTATTTCTGGGCTTGCGCGAGAAGTGGGAGTTTTAAATAAAACACAGGTAGTCGTTCCGGATGTTTCTCCGGTCGCGCCCACTATCGATGAAACGTTTGATGTTCAATTGGTGGCCGACGAGGCTTGCCCCAAGTACTTGGGGCGAGTGATCAAAGGTATTGATGCGAACGCAGAGACGCCTTTATGGATGGCTGAGAAATTGAGACGTTGTGGCTTACGCTCAATCGACCCTGCAGTCGATGTGACAAACTTCGTGCTACTTGAACTTGGGCAGCCTATGCATGCTTTTGATCTTGCGAAGTTAAAAGGCGGTATCCAGGTGCGCTACGCGCAGAAAGCCGAAAAGCTGAAGCTATTAGATGGTCAAGATGTAGAGCTACGTGACGACACGCTCGTTATTGCGGATGAGTCAGGTGCGCTTGCCATAGCCGGCGTTATGGGTGGTGACGCAAGTGCTGTAAGCGCCGCCACGAACGATATTTTCTTAGAGTGCGCATTCTTTAGTCCATTAGCGATTGCGGGTAAGGCAAGATCTTATGGTTTGCATACAGATTCTTCGCACCGCTATGAGCGTGGCGTAGATTACACTCAGCAGCATAAAGCGATAGAACGGGCAACTCAGTTACTGCTTGATATTGTTGGCGGCGAAGCGGGCCCGGTCACTGAAGCGGAGGCTCGTGAACACCTGCCTCAAGCTCGGTCGGTGACTCTGCGTGTTGCTAGATTGAAATCCCTTCTCGGAATTGAGATTCCGAGTGATGAGGTTGTAGATATTCTTACTCGTCTAGGCTTAGAGCTTGAAAGCTCAGCAGACGATTCATGGACCTTCAATATTCCTCCTTATCGATTTGATATCTCTATAGAGCCTGACCTTATCGAAGAGGTCGGACGTATTTATGGCTATAACAACCTCCCTAAAACTACAGCACAAGGTGGTTTGGTATTAAAGCCTGACAATGACGCTGTGACGCCTTTCAGTGTTTTGGAAGATCGTTTAGTGAGCTTAGGTTATCAAGAGGCAATTACCTATAGCTTTGTTGAAGATGCCGTGCAGTCACTTGTTACGCCCTTGGCTAAATCTATACCCTTGGCCAACCCGATTTCAAATGATATGGGTGTTATGCGCACGTCTTTATGGACGGGGTTATTGAAAGCTGTGTCGTATAACCAGAACCGCCAACAAGCTCGGATCAAGCTGTTTGAAACCGGCCTAAAATTTGTTGATGTCGATGGTGAGATTGAGCAAACTAGAATGCTTTCCGGTGTTGTGGCAGGTAATGTCTCTGAAGAAAACTGGTGCAACGAAAAACGTGCTATCGATTTCTTCGACGTGAAGGCCGACCTAGAAGCATTGTTACTTCCGATTGACCCTAGTATTACCTTTGAAAAGGCAGAAAACCCTGCCCTTCACCCTGGTCAGAGCGCGGCAATTGTGAAGCAAGGTAAAAATGTCGGTTATTTAGGTAAGTTGCACCCTAAATTACAAAAATCACTGGATTTGAATGGCTCTGTTTATCTTTTTGAACTATCTTTAAATGATACGGTTGAAGGGCAGGTACCTCATTTTACAGAGGTTTCAAAGTACCCCGAAGTGAGACGAGATTTAGCGATCCTTATAAAAAATGAGGTCTCCTTCAAAGATATTGCCTCCGTTGTAAGAGAGAATGCAGGTGGTGATCTGTCTGACCTTAATGTTTTTGACGTTTACGCTGGCGCTAATCTTGGCGAAGGGCTCAAAAGCGTAGGGTTAGGCCTAACGTGGAAACGCGTTGATCGGACCTTAAATGATGAAGAGGTTGGTCAAGCCTTTAATGGTATCGTTGCGGCGCTAGCAGAGAGGTTTGACGCACAAATAAGGAGTTAAAGCATGGGAGCTTTGACGAAAGCGGATATGGCAGAATGCTTATATGACGAAGTTGGTCTTAATAAGCGTGAATCAAAGGAAATGGTCGAAGCGTTTTTTGATGAAATATGTGATGCTTTAGGCCACAATGAGCAGGTCAAGTTGTCGGGTTTTGGCAATTTTGATCTTAGAGATAAAAAACAGCGCCCTGGTCGTAACCCGAAAACCGGCGAAGAAATTCCAATTTCCGCGCGAAGAGTTGTTACGTTTCGACCTGGTCAAAAACTAAAAGCGAAAGTAGAAGCATATGCTGGAACCCAGTCATAATCACGAATTACCCGCGATACCCGGCAAGCGTTATTTTACGATTGGCGAAGTAAGCGAACTTTGTGGTGTAAAAGCTCACGTTTTGCGTTATTGGGAACAAGAGTTTCCGCAGCTATCGCCAGTAAAGCGACGCGGAAACCGTCGTTATTACCAACGACAAGATGTTCTCACTATTAGACAGATTCGCAGCCTTCTCTACGATCAAGGTTACACGATCGGTGGCGCTAAGCAGAAACTTGTTAGCGAAGAAAATAAAGAAGATGGCGCGCAAAGCACTCAGTTGGTTAAACAAATGATCGCGGAATTAGAAGAAGTTTTGGTCGTTTTGAATTCCTAATTAGCGCACAGCAAGTACTCAATAAAGCACTGACTTTCTCTTACAGTAGTCGGTGTTTTTTTATGTCTGTATGGTTTATTTATAGAATGCCTTGGGGTATGATTGCGGCCGATTTCAAGCGTGGATTCATAGCTTGGTCATCGTCGGGGCGTGGCGCAGCCTGGTAGCGCACCTGCATGGGGTGCAGGGGGTCAGAGGTTCAAATCCTCTCGTCCCGACCAACTTTTAGTTATTTTCGTTTTTTATTAGCCACATGCCTTTTTTCGGTTCGAGTGCTTCTTCGTTTTGATTAATCACAAATGGCAACGACGTGACCTGTCCTTTGTGATTGTAGTGGATGATAAAATGCAAATGCGGGCCAGTTGAAAAACCACTGTTTCCCGATAATCCTAGCGGTTGCCCCTTCTCAACAGTATCTCCAATTTCCACCATGACTTTTCCCATAAGCATGTGCGCATATGTCGCGTACGTTCCATCGTCATGGTATACCCGAACATAGTTCGCTTTATCATAGAAGAAAGCACTATTGGTACCTGCGTAGGCATAATCATCCTTCATGCCAATGACAACGCCTGGCCGTGATGCCGTAATTTCTGTGCCAATGGGCATCGCTATGTCGATCGCATGCAAGTGCGGAGGCTTAGAATGGCTGAACCTCCCCTTGAAACCTTGTGTCACTTCCATCGGTTTATAATTTGAAAAAGGCGCGGCGTATATATATGCCGTGGGTTCGGTGTCCGGCCTTCCTATGATGCAATCCAACGAGTAGGCTTTTGGCTTCAGAGGGCTGAAACTCAGGTATCGATCGCGAGACGGCGTCATCATGGGCGAACTTGCATAAGCCTCAACGATTGCGATCAAAGGGCTCTGGTCTTTGTCCAATGCTAAACAATGAACTGGCGCTGGAAGGGGGTTCACAATCTTTAAGATGTACCCTTCGTGGACCGGACTAGACTCTAGGTAAGGGCGGATGGCAGAGTTTGTTTTGTTGCTCTTTCGGTTTAGGTTTTGATTTACTGTGTCTGACGGCTGTTTTGGCTTCTTGTCCGTAAAATGCCAGTTTCCACTATCGTCTTGATACCGATAGATCTCAGCCTGCGAATTCATTACGGCCAAGTTTGCTGCACACACCATCGCTATGAATCTTGAGGCTATTCTTATTCGTTGTGCGCTGGGTTTTGCCTTGTGTCGGGCTAGCATTTGTCGTCAATTTCTTTTGTGAGTGCGGCTTCTCTTTGTTTGCGTTCATGTTCACTTACTTTCACTTCATTGCCATCATCATCAAAAAATACGACAGGACCTCGCAAGCTGTTGAGGCGTGCTCGTGCGTCTTTACACCACTGATTTATTGTTTCTTGTTGCCCTGAGGTCGTGTGCGCTGGCGAATTGCTTTTTCCTGCTTGCCGCCTTTCTTTTTCTGCCTCGATAAGCATCGTTTGATCTGCCAAGTCTGTGGAGAGGTTTAATGGTTTGAGCGTGGACCCAATTTCTTTCGAACGTTGGTTTTTGGGTGGGCGGTCGCCAAAGTGAATGTTTCCTGAGTCGTCGACCCATTTATAAATTTCAGCGTTGGTATCTGAAGCGACACAAGTTAGCGAAAACAGTATGGCGCAGTATTTTGCTAGAGTTCTAACAGGCTTCATACATTAAGATCCTTCTTTGAATTCGGAGCTAGTCTAGCGGCAGATTCTTCTGCGTGTAAACCCGGTGGACGTAAATCTTAATTTAGATTGTGATCGTTCTCTATCTGTTTGTTGTTCGAAATGTGTGTTACTGTCGTTTTTGAAGAATAAAAATGCACATTTAGTTGGAGGTTTTCATGGCGCGCTTTGACACCGTTATTAATAATGGTTTGGTTTTTGATGGTTCGAAACAAAAGGCTCAGATTCGGCATCTTGGTATTATAGATGGCAAAGTGGGGCTTATTTCAGATGCGCCTATCGATCCCAAGGACGCGAGTAAGGTAATCGATGCCACGGGAAAGTGGATCACTCCCGGCTTCATTGACACGCATACCCATTACGATGCCGAAGTAGTTGCCGCGCCAGGCTTGAAAGAGTCGGTTAGGCATGGAGTTACAACCGTTACGATAGGTAATTGCTCCATTAGTATGACAACGCTAGACGCCTTAGATTGTGCCGACTTATTTACACGAGTTGAATCGGTACCTCGCGAGCATGTACTGCCACTTTTAGAAAAGAAAAAGACTTGGAAGAATGTTAAAGAGTACGTCGAGTTTTATAAGCAGCATCCCCTCGGGCCAAATGTTAGTAGTTTTATTGGACATTCCGAAATCCGAGCCGCTGTTCTTGGTCTAGAGAGAGCAGTCGATAAAGGCGCGAAGATTAGTAATGCTGAGTACCAACAAATGGAAGATATGCTCGAATCGGCCCTTGATGAGGGGTTGCTAGGTATGTCCGCAATGACTACGTCTTGGGACAAGCTTGATGGAGATCGTTATCGCAGCGCGTCTTTGCCCTCGACCTATGCAAAGTGGCGAGAATTTCGACGATTGAACGCAGTTCTGCGCAAGCGCGGGGCGATTCATCAAGGCGCGCCAAATATTGTGACGAAGGTGAATATGTTCCTGTTCTTTTGGGAGAGCATGGGGTTTTTCGTCAGGAAACCACTTAAAACAACATTAATATCATTAATGGATCTCAAAGCCAGCCCCATGCTGGTCTCTATCGTTGCGCCAATCACAAGGTTTGTAAATCGGATTGGTAATGCGGATTTTCGTTGGCAGTCACTCCCTAATCCATTCGAAGTATACGCCGACGGCATTGATCTCGTTATCTTTGAGGAGTTTGGCGCAGGGCAAGCAGCGCTGCACCTTAAAGAAGAAGTCGAACGTAATGCATTAATGAAAGATGAGAGTTATCGTCGCCGTTTTCGAAGAGACTATGAAAACAAGTGGGGACCGCGAGTTTGGCAGCGGGATTTTGACGATGCCACCGTTATAGAGTGTCCTGACGCTTCTATTAAAGGAAAGAGTTTTGGAGAGATTGCGAGGCAGCGTAAGGTGCATCCCGTTGATCTGTTTTTAGACCTTGTTGTTGAATTTGGGTCTAAGCTCCGATGGCATACAGTTATTGCTAATTATCGAAAAGATAAGCTAGAGAAACTGGTGAAAGAAAAGAGCCTGTTGATTAGCTTTGCCGATTCTGGTGCGCACATTAGAAATATGGCGTATTACAACTTTCCTTTGCGCTTACTCAAGCTTGTTTACGATGCGGAACAAGAAGGTCGGCATATTATGCCAATGGAGGATGCGGTCTGGCGGGTTACAGGTGAGCTTGCAGATTGGTTCCGGATTGATGCGGGTTACATAAGAGAGGGCGCGCGTGCTGATATAGTCATTCTTCAGCCTGAGGGCTTGAAACAAGCGCTCGACCTTTATCACGAAGCGCCGATTGAAGAGTTTGGAGGCATTGAACGTATGGTCAATCGAAACCCGGGCTTAGTGGATAAGGTCTTTGTTAATGGTCAACTGGCTTTTGAGGATGAGGGATTTGTACAAGGTTTCGGCGAGCAAACTGGTTTCGGCCAATTCTTATCTGCTAGTCAGTCAGTGGAGGTGTAGGTGTGTTTGTAGAAGTTTCTAAAGCGCCTATATATGTCGAGAAGCAAGGCACGGGGCAACCCGTGTTGCTTTTACATGGTGTGCCGGATTCGGCCGATATGTGGCAAGACGTAATGGCAGGCCTATCTGAAAAATTCACATGCTATGCGCCCGATCTTCCTGGTTTCTATCGCTCGGGTATTCCGAGTAATTATCAGTTTGAACTCGGCCACTATGGTCTTTTCATAAATGATCTGCTAGAAGCGCTTGGGATTGACGAGCCCGTGACAATTGTTGCTCATGACTGGGGAGGAATAATGGCTATGTCATTTGCCTGCCAGTTTCCTGAAAAAGTGAAGCGCTTTGTTGGAGGCTCATTTCCCTTTAGTCATCTATATAAGTGGCATCCTTGGGCTGCGGCATGGAGAACTCCTGTAATTGGGGAGCTAGCGATGCTTGCTTTGAATCATAAACTGTTTACGTGGGAGCTTAAAAAAGGAGGACCTTTATTATCGCAGGTTCAAATTGATGAGACCTATTACGGTAAAGCCGATAAATGGCTGGTTAGGGGGACGATTCTTAAAATGTATCGCTCAGCAACTCCGCGTTATTTCTTACCGTACCAGTGTCGATTGGAATCTCTTTCGAAAACGGTCCCTATCGACTTAGTGTGGGGTCAAAAAGATAAGTATGTGCCCACTCACATGGCGGATATGATGCACCCTAGAAGCAAGAGGATCGTTCCTGATTGCGGCCATTGGGTACCCTTAGAGGCACCTGATGAAATTCTCGCTTGTTTTGACTAAGTGCCTACTACGGATCTTATATTCATGAGTAATGCTCAAGCAGTTCCTGTGCCTCTGATAGCGCCGACCCGTCGTACCCAGTCGCAACGTAAAGAAGAGACCATGCGGAAGCTATTCGATGCGACGCGTGAGTCACTGATTGAAGTCGGTTACGCCAATACGAGTGTGTCTCAGATCTGTAAGCGCAGTGGTGTCTCGCATGGTGGCTTATTTAGGCATTTTTCTTCTCGAATCGACTTGATCATTGCTGTTGCCCAAGATGTTAGCAACAAGCTTATAGATCTTTATCAAGCACGGTTTGAAGAACTTACAAGTGCCAAGGACCCCTTCGAAACGGCGTTGTTACTTTTACGTCAAAACTGTCGCGAGAGAGATAACCAAGCGTGGTTTGAACTTTTAGTCGCCGCGCGTGGTGACGAGACGCTGCAGCAAGCAATGATTCCAATTTGGGCAGAAAATCGCGCGAGAACACTTGAGTATGCGAGTCGCGTTTTTCCAGACTTACGACAGTCTCGACCAGACTTTGATAGTTTTATCGAAAGTATTGTGAATCAGTTTCATGGCGAAGCAATTAACGCATTTATCTTTAGTGACGGCGAAGCCGATGAGCGACGTCTGCGTGTGATTCTCGATTTTGTGCGTGCCTATATGAGCGCGTCAATCAAAGAATAGATTCTTCTTTTGTAGAGCTATCAAGTCGATCCAATGCGGCCCATTAGACGTCGCTACACTATTCTCTTCGCGAAGTGGCGCTTAAAGCGTGTATAGTGCAATGACACTTACCGCATTAGAGCGCGTTCAGACGTACACTTCAGCGTAGCGATTCAGTCCCCTTTTTGGCTTGTTGCGATATAATTCCATTATGCATTTGATGCAGGAATCGCCATGTCAGATCTACGTATTCGTTATCAAACCTTTGAGTTTGTTGACTTTGATATTCATATTCGCAGCCTTCGCGATACCCAGGAATTTTATGACGGGCTTGGAGAGGCTGAAGCGCTCGGTATTTCTTCGGCACAATGGTCTTTGTTTGGGCAGGTTTGGCCATCTAGTCAGGTGCTTGCGCGGGAAGTCGAAGCGCTTCCGAATGTCGAGGGTAAGCGTTTTTTAGAGGTAGGTTGCGGTTTAGCTCTAGCGAGTTTGGTTTTGAGTGCTCGCGGTGCCGATGTGACTGCGAGTGACTATCATCCCGAAGCCGCCGCGTTTCTGGTCGAAAACCTGCGTTTGAACGATGGCTGTAAAGTGCCTTATTTACGAGCGGACTGGAATAGAAGTTATGACGGTCTTGGGAAGTTTGACGTAATTATTGGTTCCGACATTCTTTATGAGCGCGATCGTGTTTTGACTTTGGTAGAGTTTATTGAGCGACATTCTCAAGACGCATGCGAAGTAATACTGGTTGATCCCGGTCGCGGGAACCATGCTTTGTTTAACGGTCATATGAAGGGCTTAGGGTTTGAGGCAAGCGAGAAAGGCATTAAGGCCGCGGCAGACTGTGATATCGAATTCAAGGGCAAAGTATTGCGCTTTGCCCGGATCTAACTTTCTATATTGATCGGTCTAGTTTTATGCTAGCTCAGCATTATGATAGACGTTTTGCACGTCATCTAGATCGTTCAGCATATCGAGAAATTTTTCAAACATCTCAACATCATCGCCTACTATCTGTGTTGTCGTTTGAGGTAGGAATTGAATCTCATCGACATCGAACTCAATCTCGCCTAAGGCGTCGGTAAGCGCTTGCTTGGCTTTGAATGACTCGGTGTGCGGAGCGAACACGGTTACTTTCCCGTCTTCACTTTCAACATCACTTACGTCAACGTCCGCTTCCATTAGGGCTTCCAACACGGCGTCTTCGTCATCACCGGCAAAGACCAATATCGCGTTATGATCGAACATGTGGGCAGCAACCCCAGGTGTTCCGATCTTGCTTTTAGTTTTTGTGAAGCACTGACGAACATCCCCAAAGGTTCGGTTAGGGTTGTCGGTCAAGCACTCAACAATCACCATGCAATTGCCTGGGCCGAAACCTTCGTAGCGTGCAGTTGAATAGTCTTCACCACCGCCGCCTTTTGCTTTATCGATCGCTTTTTCGATAACGTGTGATGGGACTTGGTCTTTCTTCGCACGGTCAATTAGACCACGCAGCGCAAGGTTGCCATCAGGGTCGACACCGCCAGATTTAGCGACAACGTATATTTCACGGCCATATTTGCTGTAAACTTTGGTTTTTGCATCGGCGGTTTTCGCCATAGACTCTTTTCGGTTTTGGTAGGCTCTGCCCATCTTGATTTCCTGTCCGTGCGCTAAAAAACGGTATTTTACAGCGTTTAGGGCAAGACTTAAATTCTGTATAGCGATAATTTCCAACCGGTTCGACTAATGCCTTATCTGAAAGATGCTTGAAAAGCATTAAGTGCAGGTAAAGCGAATGTTTTACGACTCAGAGAGACGAATGTTTTTATGGCCACCACTTTACTTGCCTTGCTCGATGACATTGCTAGCGTTCTAGATGACATTAGCGCCTATTCAAAAGTAGCTGCGTCCAAAACAGCCCCAGTGATTGGCGATGACTTAGCTTTAAATGCTCAGCAAGTGACAGGTGTTGGGGCGAATCGAGAGCTTCCGATTATTTGGCAAGTAGCAAAGGGTTCCTTACTTAATAAAGTAATTTTGGTTCCTTTAGCCTTGCTGATTAGTGCCGTTTATCCACCTTTAGTGGAGTACTTGTTAATTATTGGTGGTGCATACCTGTGTTATGAAGGCGCAGAAAAACTATGGCACAGTTGGTTTTCTCATGGCAAAGAGGCGCAAAAAGTTTTTCGAGAAATAGATGAAAAAGAGAAGATAAGAGGCGCTGTGCGTACAGACTTTATTCTGTCAGCTGAAATTGTGGTGATTGCGCTTGGTGCGATGGCAGGTGCAAGTTTTGGTACTCAGGTGCTGAGCCTCAGTTTATTTGCTATTGCGATTACCGTGTTTATCTATGGTCTAGTGGCGCTAATTGTGAAAATTGATGATCTGGGTCTGTATTGGTTGCAGTTAAAAGCAGGCGTGCGATTTGCGCTCGGCAAGGCCTTGCTATGGTTTGCGCCGAGACTAATGAAATTATTATCGATTTTTGGAACTATTGCGATGTTCTTAGTTGGTGGTGGCATCATTGCTCATGGGTGGCCTTGGCTGCATCATTTAGAAATCACTTTGTTATCGTTTATTCCAGATGCCGCAGAGTGGCTTGTGAGCGCCCTTGCACAAGGAGCGGCCGGCTTACTAATTGGTATTATCCTTGTTGCGTGTATCGCCGTATTAGGGCATGCTCGCGCGCGTTTTGTAAAGTAAGCTGATTGCTTGTGGGTCCAACCCTTGGTGCGTCTGTGAAGATGTTAAATAATTCTCTGGAGGTTGTTTGAGCCTAATTGAATGCTCAGAATCGCATGGATGCGCGCTCATTATTGGAGGCGGGTTTTCGGGCTTGCTCACGGCTGCGATGCTGTCCAAGCATTTTGATCGCGTTGTTGTTCTTGAGAAAGACGCGCTCTCTTATTCAGAGCCAGAGCATCGTAAAAGTCTTCCGCAAGCGCATCATCACCATGTTATGTTGCGCAAAGGCCAGCTTGTCCTTGAGCAGTACTTGCCTGGTTTTCAGCAGTCCCTTCTGGAAAATGGCGCGCCAACACTCGATTATGGGCGCGATGTGAACCTATATGCGTCCGGTGGGGCCTTGCCTAAGTTCCTCTCAGACCTTCCTTTATATCCTGTTCGGCGAGTCTTGATTGACTGGTTATTGCTTCAACGCGTAGGTGCTATCCCAAATGTTCAGATTTTGGATAAAGCGAGTGTTGAAGGTCTTATATTTGATGGCTCTAAATGCAGAGTTTTAGGGGTGTCAGTTAAGCACGAGGGCAGTGTTCAAGAACTCAGAGCTCAGCTTACGCTTGATTGTTCGGGACGAGGCAGTCGCCTACCAAAGTGGTTAGAAAAGATTGGCGTGGCGCGACCGTATGAAAGCCGAGTTGATGCTCGTTTGGGCTATGCATCGCAATTATTTAGACTTCCTGATCTAGCAGATTCAGAACAAAAGGACTCAGACTTGGCGAAGTCTGCCTTCGTTCAGAAATACTGCATGGACATAGCAGCATCCGCGCCTAATCAGCCTAGAGCTGTCGGTTTGTGGCCTGTTGAAAACAACCTTTGGTTGTTGACCATGATCAGTATGAATGGACTTAAACCGCCTAGCAATGAACTTGAAAAACAGCGCTTTGTGGCACAAATGAAGGTGCCGGCGCTTACCGAGTTTGTGGCTCGTGCTGAACGCGTGAGTGATGTGGTACAGCACCGAGGCACAGCAAATATTTGGAAGCACTACCATAAGCTTAGAATGCCCTCAGGCTTGCTCGTGTTGGGGGATGCAAATTGCTGTTATAACCCGCTGCATGGGCAGGGGATGAGTGTCACGGCGAGTATCGTCGAGCTTTTAGATAATGCGTTCGAAACAGGTGGTGCTCAGAGCAATGTAGAGGTGTTTTCAAGTGCTTGGGTGTCTAAGTTTCTAAGTCGTTCAAGATGGATTTACCAACAAGCGTGGTCGGTGGCATTAACGGAAGACCTACGCTGGTCTGATACTCGATCGCAGAATGTTTCGCTGAAAAGGTTTTTGGCTTTCTCGCATTTCTACATAGATCGCTTGATACGCCGTGGCTACAAAAATCCTAAGATTATTCAGCGCTGCTTAGAAGTAACGAATATGATTCGCAGCCCTTTATCGCTCGCGAGTCCCTATTTGCTTTTGCAGAGCCTTTTACCCAGCCGACATGCCAGCTCAGAGACGCAGTTGCATGCAATGTCTTATGAGGATAAGGCCAAAGATACGACGGCAAATAGAGCAAGGGTAGAGGGAAATGCGGAGGCAGCTTCGTATGTATGTGAAAGCGCTAACACTGAAGTGATGGGCTTTCTCAAATGCTTTGGTAATCAAAGCAGTAGTTACTTTAGTTGTCAGAGCGCCTGTCGTTATTTTGTTGATCCAGCCTTAGGTTGCATCGCGTATGCGCCGCAGCGGGTTGGTTTAAAGGTGGTGAACGTGATTCCAACTCGCCCCTTATGTCGTCCCGAAGACACCTATGCTTTGCTGCAGCGTTTGGAGTCGTTTACCTCACATCAGAGCCTATTGATTGGGGTAGACGCCATCGCTAAAAATGCTTTGAAACCTTATGGCTACGCGCATTCGCAATTAGGTAGAGAGTTTCAGGTGCCAATAAGGCAATTCCAAGTTGCCGGTAAGTCTAAGAAATATTTACGCTGGGTCGCCAATTTCGCGACGCGAGGCTTTGAGGTAAAAGAGCAGTCTTGGGCTGACGTTGATCAAGCGAGAGTTAAATCAATCTCGAGTACGTGGAGGCAGAGCAAAACCTTCAGTTGGCGTGAGTTAGCCATGCTGACTCGTCCTCCCGTCTTTGGTGATGAGCCTGGTGTGCGAAAGTTTTTTTGTTATCTTAATGGGTATTTGGTGGGCTATGTTTTTTTCGACCCCTACTATCAAGATGGAGTTGTGAACGGGTACTGCGCCAATATACTGCGCAGCGACCCAAGCGTGCGCCCGCACGGATTTTTGGATTATGTCGTTTTATGTGCCGTCGAGAAATTTAGAGCGGAGGGAATCAATACGCTATCCCTGGGCATGGCACCTCTTTATGGAGTTGAAGCGGAAGAGAATGATTTGCCCTTGGTGCGAGGGTTAGCACGTTTTGTCTATAACAATGGCTCATTTATATACGCATTCAAGGACTTGGCCTATCACAAGCAGCGTTATCGAATGACTGAGTCACCTTGGTATATCTGCTATAAAAATTTATCGCTTTTGACCGTAGCCATCGCTACCGCCAAAGCCTGTAGGGTACTTTGATGTCGCATAACGAAAAACCAGCTAGCCAAAACAACCAATTTACTTGGATCGCTCCCTTTTATGATGTGTTAGCTAGGCTTTATAGTTTTGGACAGATACGTGCGAGTAAATTGAGCCAAATTGCACACCTACGCTTGGATGAACGTGTCCTTTATGCGGGCGCGGGTGGCGCAGAGGACGCGATAGCGGCGGCTAGGAAGGGTGCACACGTTACGGTCGTTGAGCTTTCTCCTTCTATGATAAAGCAGGCAAAAGATTCTTTAGAAAAATGTCATGAGCCGGCTCAAATTGACTGGGTTTGCGGTGACGTATGCGAGCATCAAGCAGACCCCGCTTACGATGTGGTCGTAGCCAATTACTTCTTGAATGTTTTTGCGCCAAAGGATATGCCAAGTATTTTTGATGCCCTAGACAAGCAGCTAAGGACGGGAGGGCGTTTGATGATTGCAGATTTCGCTCCGCTTCGTGGCGGGCTAATTATGCGGGCGCTTCAGCGTGCCTATTTTTATGCAGCGGTGGCAGCCTTTAGGGTTATCGCAAATAATGGTTGGCATCCTCTTTATGACTATCAAGCCTTACTGAAGGGCAAAGGCTACCGCATTATTTCTGTAGAGGATTTCGCGTTGGCTAAAATAGGGCCGCGTTGGTATCGCTCAATTGTCGCCGAGAAGCATCCAAAACGCTAGATTATTGGCCTGACGTCATACTGAGAACGGGACTTGGCCATTCAAACTCAGCGCTTGCATAAGGCTGTGTTTGGGCAACTTTTATCAGGTTTCGAATGGTTTCATAGGAAGCTTCTAAATACGCAATATTATAAAAATAATGCAGGGTTTTTTGAACAGCCCCGCCTGGCAAGGTAAAGCTTTTATGTTCAATTTCAGTTTCACCATTGCTTAAGGTTTTGAACTGCCAATAGCCAGCCATCAACGGAAATCGAATTAAACGAAGATCTGGGCTAAGGCCTTTTTCATCGATGGTTTTGAACGTGACGCGAACCGTTTTTTCTACAGGTTTCGTTTCGGTTTGATACCGAGTGACCGCGTAACGATCATAAGCCCCAGAGACCGAATACTCGGTGTAGACCACTAAGCCTTTTCCTTGGTCGAACTCAGGCATGTGCTTTGAGACCGCGACGCTGTCTGCCCACAATGTAAAGTTATTTACGTCATGAACTACCGCGCTGAGTGCATCAAGTGATGTGCGCGTGCGCGCTTTAAATATGCACTGCTTTATTTCGGTTTTATGCATTCGACACTGGGCTTTAAACCCTTCGTCCGCTGATTCCTCTTCCCAGTCACTAAGCCAAACTTTCTGAGTCTCTTCCGCGACAGAAACCTTGCAAAAAAAGATAAGCGTGATCAGAAGTGCGACTTTTAAAAAAAGAACGTTCTGTAAGAGGCTGTTTGAGTGACGCTGCATAATGACAAATTACTGAATTTAGTGTGAATCAAAGTCTACCGGTAGCGGAGGCCTGAGTGCGCTAGTGTATGCACTTGTACGGTAAGGTGGAAGCGAGAAGATCATAGTTTCGACAATTTTTTTGCTCTCGTGCAAAGCAAGCTAAATGCGCGAGTCTTTGGGGGGCGGTAGGGTGTCGAAAAAATTTACACATAATGTTTTTATGAATCCCTGCATTATATTTAAGTAATTGAATTTAATTATAAAAAATAAGTTGGCCTGGTTTTCGCTTTAACGTAATCATGGCGCATCTTTTGATGCATGGAATAAAGATTGTTTCATTCTGGTTCTTCTATTCTTGGTCTGCTAGCGGACTGAGTGGATAAAAAGAACAGGAATGAACGTAGTTTCTTAGGGTTATCTAATGAAAGCATTAAAAACGGGTTTGATCGCAGGTGCATTGAGTTTGTTTGCGGCCACGTCGCACGCAACCTTGGTTGATTTTACTGACGGTTCAGTTTGGGGGACAGGTTCACAGGCGTCTCCTAAGTCAGTTGGTTATGGTGATATCACCGTTACGCTAACCGCATTTTCGGATCACCCAACGACGACAGACTACACGAACAAACTTGAGGGTGGCTGTAATATTGCACCTCTTACCTGCCAAACAGATGGCATAGGTATTCGTGATGACGAAGTGACGTGGCACAGTGGTGGCATGTATGACGGGGAGTTGATAAGCATTGATTTCAGTCGTGCTGTAGATATTGCATGGATAGGCTTTCTAGACTTGTTCATGGAATCGGGTGGCGCTGAAACAGCTCAAGTTGTTGCGACCTATGACGGTGGCGCGAAGCAAGGCCAAGGGTTTACAGCAGATCAAGAAGTGGGGACTAAAGGTTGGTTTCAAGCAACGGATTATAACGGCATCAAGTCTGTCACAGATTTCCTATATGGCGTTACGCGTCTAGAGTTTTTTGCAGATCGTGCAGGAAGTATTTCTGGGCCATCTAATTCAGACTTTGCTTTGGCTGCAATAGATATCATTGATTACTCAAGCGATGAACCTGTTGATGTTTCAGAACCGGGCTCTCTCGCTCTTTTGGGATTAGGTATTTTAGGCTTAGTGGGTGCGCGTCGTCGTATGGCTTAGTCTGCCGATGAAACCCTAGAAGTTTTGTTCTAGCCGAACCAGAAGAACCGACCCCAGTGGTCGGTTTTTTTGTGCTTGGAATTCTAATTTTTGGATTGTTATAACGAAAAGCGCGTTGATATTTGTTTCGTTGCTGCGAACAGGCTACATTGAATGCAGCAGTGTTTGCCATTCAGGGAAAAGGAGGCCTTTTTGCTAATCCCAGATGATAGCAATATCGTTATTTTTGGAGCGTCGGGTGACTTAACAGCCCGTATGCTTGTTCCGGCATTATTTCATCTATACACAAACAAACAGCTTCCAGAGAAGTTTTTTGTGCTTGGCGTGAGTCGCTCCGACTACGATGACCAGCAGTATCGCGAAACCTTAAGTTTGTTCTTGGCGGAAGATAAACATATTAAGCCAGATATGTTGAAAGCATTTCTGCAGCGTGTTCACTATCTCAGCTTGAATACGAAAGAACCTGACGATTACCAACGTTTGAAAGAACGTTTAGATGATCTTTATAAAAAGTACGACACGCCTCCAAACACAATGTTTTATTTGGCAACTCCTCCTAGTTTGTTTGAGGTGATTCCCCGCTGTTTGGCAGTTCATGGAATGAATCTTGAGACCGATGGTTGGAAGCGATTAATTGTTGAGAAGCCTATTGGCTATGACCTAGATAGCGCCGTTGCCCTAGATGACTCTCTGCACGAGCATTTTAAAGAGAGACAGATTTATCGAATTGATCATTACCTCGGAAAAGAAACAGTACAGAACTTATTAGTATTTCGCTTTGCTAACGGCATGTTCGAGCCTCTATGGAGTCGAAATTTTGTTGATTACGTCGAGATTACTGGTGCGGAACATCTAGGGGTTGAAGGTCGAGGCGGTTATTACGAAGGCGCTGGTGCCTTACGCGATATGTTTCAGAACCACCTCTTGCAAGTCTTGGCCATGGTGGCGATGGAGCCTCCTGCTGCCATTAATGCAGACTCTATGCGGGATGAGGTCGTGAAGGTTTTACAAAGTTTGCAACCGCTAACCGATGAGGATCTGCGAGAAAATTTAGTCATGGGTCAGTACACCGGTTCTGACGTGCGAGGCAGCTTTTTAAAAGGCTATAGAGAAGAGGAGGGCGTCGACCCTGCGTCACGCACTGAAACCTATGTCGGCATGAAACTGTTTATTCATAACTGGCGTTGGAATGGTGTTCCATTTTACGTAAGAACGGGCAAACGGCTACCAACGCGCGTCACCGAAGTCGTTATCCATTTTAAGCAGACGCCTCATCCTGTTTTTGCACGTACTGCACCCAGTAATCGTTTGATTATTCGCATTCAGCCTGACGAAGGTATCGTTATGAATTTTGGCTTGAAAAAACCTGGTGCTGGCTTTCAAGCGGAAGAGGTGTCGATGGACTTTCGGTATCAGGATTTGGGTGAAACAAAGTTGTTGAGTGCCTATGAACGTTTATTGCTGGACGCGCTTAATGGTGATGCCACTTTGTTTGCCCGCAGTGATGCTGTACAGGCTTGTTGGAAGTTCGTTGCGCCGATTCTGGCGTTTAAAGACGACCCGCATTCACTTTACGGCTATGCCTGTGGAACGTGGGGGCCGAAAGAGGCGTTTGATCTGCTTCAGCGCGACAAACGAGCTTGGCGCTTTCCATGTAAGAATTTAACCGATACAAATTACTGTGAACTTTAAGGAGACGCTATGTGGGAGATAAAGGTATTTGATGAGGACAGAGAGTTGCTTGAGTTTATAGCCGAGCAACTGCTGGCTTATAGCTTGAAATCTGACCCCGTCCATATTGCGCTATCGGGGGGTTCAACGCCTAAAGCCTTGTTTCAATTTATCGCTAAAAGCGACATTCGGGATGCTGTCGAGTGGGCAAACCTGCACTTTTGGTGGGGTGATGAACGCATGGTGCCTGATAGCGATGCTGACAGTAATTATGGCGAAGCGAAGCGTTTACTGTTTGATCTGACGGATATCCCGGCTGAAAATCTACACCCGATTAATGGCACATTGGCGCTCGAGTCAGAGTTAGCTCGTATCGATGAAGAAAGCCAGGCCGCTTTAGATACCTTGCATGGCTGGCCTAGCTTTGACTGGGTCATGCTAGGCGTAGGCGAAGACGGGCACACAGCCTCTCTTTTCCCCGATCAGGTTGATTACAACGCAGATACATGTTGGGTTCCTGCATCGCATCCTGAAACAGGTCAAGCTCGCATATCCTTGTCGGCTGAAGCGATAGGCCATGCTCAGCGCGTAAGTTACTTGGTCATAGGCGCACAAAAGGCAGAGATCGTAGTTAAGGTATTTGCCGATGATGATTCTGCTGATGAATATCCGGCGGCGAATATCTATTCGTTTGAGGGTGATACGGAATGGTTGTTAGATACCAACGCAGCCAAGCTTTTTATGGCAGATGGGGGCTAAGCTTGAGTCGACTTCTAGCAGCGACAGTGAACTTTAAAAACTAGGACGGTAGAACAGGGTAAATATGATGAACGCGGATATCGGTGTGATTGGTCTTGCAGTAATGGGGCAGAACTTAATTCTCAATATGAACGATCATGGCTTCAAAGTAGTGGCGCATAATCGGACTCGTGAAAAAGTGGATGCTTTCTTAGACGGACCGGCGAAAGACACCCTAATCAAGGGTGCGTATTCGCTAGAAGAGTTGGTCGAGTCACTCTCGACGCCGCGCCGCGTGATGCTAATGGTAAAAGCGGGGGAAGTGGTCGATAGCTTTATTTCAAAGTTGGTTCCTTTGTTAAGCGAAGGCGACATTATTATCGATGGTGGTAATTCAAACTTTCAAGACACGGCTCGACGAGTAAAAAGTTTGGCTGAGCAAGGCATTAAGTACTTAGGTGTCGGAGTTTCTGGCGGTGAAGAGGGGGCTCGTTTCGGGCCATCTATTATGCCTGGCGGCGACCTGAGAGCATGGCCTGAGTTGAAGCCTATTTTTCAAGCGATTGCAGCGAAAACGGATAGCGGAGAACCGTGCTGTGAATGGGTGGGAGAGGGCGGCTCTGGACACTTTGTGAAGATGGTGCATAACGGAATCGAATACGGCGATATGCAGTTAATCGCAGAAGCCTATCATTTTATGAAGGATGTACTGGGTTTAGACCATGATGCTATGCATCAGGTTTTTCTAGCGTGGAATAAAAGCGAACTGGATAGCTATTTAGTAGAAATTAGTGCCGATATAATGGCTTATCGAGATGACGACAGTAGCCCTCTACTAGAGAAAATTTTAGACAAGGCGGGTCAGAAAGGAACTGGAAAGTGGACCGGTATTAATGCCTTAGATTTGGGTGTTCCGCTTACTTTGATTACTGAGTCGGTATTTGCGAGATGCATTTCAGCCTTAAAGACTGAGCGTGTTGAGGCGGAGTCGAGTTTTGAACCGAAACTGATGAGCGTCGAAGGTGAGGTTGCCACCTGGGTAGAAGATTTGCGGCAGGCCTTACTTGCTTCGAAGATTATTTCTTACGCACAGGGGTTTATGTTGATGCGCGCAGCGTCTGATGAGCATGCGTGGAACTTGGAGTATGGAAACGTCGCCTTGATGTGGCGTGGGGGATGTATCATCCGAAGCGCTTTCCTAGAGAATATTCGAGATGCCTTTGCGAATGATCCGAGCTTAAGTTTTCTTGGGCTAGACCCATATTTTAAAGCCATTCTGCACGACTGTCTTCCTGCATGGCGCCGTGTTGCATCCGAGTCCTTGCGTATTGGCTTGCCAATGCCTTGTATGACGGCCGCGCTAAGCTTCTTAGATGGGTATACCTGCGCTAATTTGCCCGCTAATTTAATTCAAGCTCAGCGCGACTATTTTGGAGCGCATACCTATGAGCGAAAAGATCGAGCCTCAGGGGAGTTCTTTCATACCAATTGGACGGGAGAAGGCGGCGATGTGTCGTCGTCAACGTATGACGTTTGATCTTAAAGACAGGGCTTATTCAATGCCGGATATCTCAAAGTAATTGGAGTCGTTTCCGGCTTGAATATGCACTTCGTCCCCTAAATATTTTCCTACTAAGGCTTTGCCTAAAGGTGCTTGAGGACTAACAACATGTATTTTTTCACCTCCTAAGAAAACCTCATAACCGCCGCCAACCGGCGAAATGAAAACCTTTTTTCGGCCGTGTTCATTAATCAGGTCGACTAAAGCTAGAGGGCCAGCTGCGTCGCTTGGAGAGTACGCTTTGGTTTGAAGTTTGTTGAAATCTAGAATCTTTTGCTCGCAGTCTACAACGCGTTGAGATTGCCCTTCGGCGAGATATGCGGCCTCAAGGCCCAAGGTATCGTACTTGTTCTCTGCTTTGTTCTCGTCATCGGTGGCTGTCGCGTGGGCTTGCTGTGCAGCCTGTTGCGCGGTCTCGAACTCCTGTGTGAGCTCGTCTAAAATTTTCGAATGTAACTTACGCTTGAATGACTTCATGATCTAATGATACTGCCTTGAGTTAGGAGGTGCCAATGCTAAAGCGTCTAGAATCTCAGCGAAGAAACTTGTCCGCGAGCTCGGCGACTTTTGGATCGAGCAGCTGCACTTGGTCTTTATCTATTTTTTGAGCTAATTGGTCTCGAATATGTTGCATGCATTGGATGCGTGCATGGCGTTTGTGGTTGCTTCCAACGACATGCCAGGGCCGATTAGTGCGTTCAAGCATGTCTTCAAATGCGAGTTGATAATCATCCCAATGGTTGCGCGACACAATGTCATCAGGCGTGATTTTCCAACGTTTTTTCGGATTGTCGATGCGCTCTCGAAAGCGCGAAAGCTGCTCATCTTTGTTAATACTTAGGAACAGCTTGATTAGAATGAAACCATCGGCTTCTAGCTGCTCTTCAAATTGATTTATCTCGTCGTAAGCGCGCTGCCAGATAGGATCTAAGACAAGTTTACTAACGCGTTCAACTAGCACTCTGCCATACCATGATCTGTCGAATATGGCCGTTTGCCCTTGCTTAGGTAAACGTCTCCAAAAGCGCTGCAGATAATGTTCTTTTAGTTCTTCTGCCGTGGGAGCGCCAATAGGGTGAACACGATAGCCTCGAGGGTCCATAAGTTCGGTGGTGCGTCGAATCATGCCGCCTTTGCCAGATGCATCAATGCCCTCTACAACGATAATGCAGCGTTTCTGCTGTTGAAAAATGCCATGTTGCAAGGTCATTAGTTCAAACTGAAGCGGTTTTAATAAGCCCTCGTAGCCTTTGCGGTTAAGTTGAGGATGATCAAGTTCTGACAGTTTCATTGTACGAGCTTCCTTGTCTGTGACGAGCCCCTAGGTTATTTAAAGCTTTGCAGAGTGCTAGGGAACGTAGCGAGTCCAATCGTCGTCGCTGCGGCAAAATGTATAGCGACCACTTGAGGTTGTGTTAGCTGCGCTACTGATCGATATTTCGGCGTCCCGGCAGGTGTTGCCATTGACCTGTTTGGCTTCGAAGCCTTCAATGGTGGCATTAACTGTGGTCGTATCGCTGTTCCACTTATGTTTTTTGCCGTTTTCTTTGTCTTTAAGAACATTGTTTAGCGCCTCAGACAAAGATGCCCAATCCGCCTCTTTAAATGTGGCTAAGGGCGACTCGCGGAATTCCCAACGCCCGTCAACGTGGCACATTTCAAAAATAAACGCGGCTGTACTATATTTTTGCCCTTCTATCGCGAAGCGAGTGCGGCGACAGTTCAAACCTTCTTGCTCGAAGGTCGCTAAGGGGCGAATGATGCCCCTTAGTTTTTGCGAGTCAGAGGCCCAATCTCTGCGTTCTTGGTCTGCTAGTGTGTTAAGTGCTTCGTTTGCAAACGCTCTAAAAGAGGCCGCGTCGTCTTCACTAAATTCAGATAATACAGATTTTTGCAGAAACTTTAGATTGCCGGCATGGCTCAATTGGACGCTTAATAAACTGAAGGTCAGTATTAGGCCGATTCGGAAATAGGTCATAGGGTTCTCGCAAGGGATCGCATTGTTGCTGTTGAGTGGTTAATCGTTCACTACTTATTATTGTAGCCTGTGTTTAATCTTGGGTCGAAGCTTCGCTTTGCAGTGTCCATAATTCGTGATACGAGCCGCGCATATTTAGAAGTTCGGCATGTGAGCCTTCTTCGATGACTTTGCCATCGTCGATCACCATAATTCGGTCGGCATTGACGATGGTTGAAAGCCTGTGCGCAATAATCAACGAACTTTTACCTTTCGAGACGTCATTAATGGCATTCATGACGGCCATTTCTGAGCGACTATCTAAGGAACTCGTTGCTTCATCAAATACTAAGATAGACGGCTGCTTAAGAATGGTCCTTGCGATGGCGACACGCTGCTTCTCGCCGCCAGAAAGTTTTAGACCTCGCTCTCCCACTTGTGAATGCACGCCTTCCGGTAGTTGTGCAATAAACTCATCCAAGTGTGCGAGCGATAGCGCGTTTAATACTTCTGTGTCGCTTGCATCTGGACGGCCATATCGCACGTTTTCGAGTAAGGTATCGTTAAAAAGAACGGTGTCTTGCGGCACCACACCAATGGCTGAACGTAAGCTATGCTGCGTCACCTTTGTGATGTCTTGACCGTCGATTGTTATGAGACCTGTCTTGGGTTCGTAGAAGCGGAACACAAGTTTTGCGATCGTCGATTTACCTGCGCCGCTTCTACCTACTAAAGCTACGCGCTCGTTTGGGCGCACTTCAAAGTTTAGCCCTTTGAGTATAGGGCGCTTGCTATCGTAGCTAAAGTGCACGTCTTCAAAGCGCACATGACCTTTTGATAAATTAAGCTCTTTGGCGTCAGACGTATCCATAATAGCGGGTTCGATTTTCATTAAGTCGAACATGCGCTCGATATTGGTCATCGAACTTTTTATTTCTCGGTAAACGAAACCAAGAAAATTGAGAGGCAAGAATATTTGCATCATAAATGCATTCACTAATACGAAATCACCAAGCGTCATGCGGTTTTGGGTGACCTCATAGGCTGCCAAGGCCAGCATGGCCGTCATCGAGAATGCAATGATGATCGATTGTCCCGAATTGAGTGCAAAGAGCGTCAGTCTGTTCTTGCGCTTGGCTTGCTCCCAATGCGCTAAGGCTTCGTCGTAGCGCGTCGATTCATGGTTTTCATTGGTAAAGTATTTTACAGTTTCAAAGTTAAGCAAGCTATCGACGGCGCGAGTGCTGCTTGCGCTGTCTGCTTGATTCGCTTCTCGAATAAACTGGGTGCGCCAGTCCGTAGTGGATTTTGAAAACCAAACGTAGGCAACGACAGATACAAAAACGATTAAGGCGAACTCGAAGCGATATTGTTGCCATAAGATGCCCATCACAAGGAAGAGCTCTAAAAAGGTAGGGACAATGTTGAATACAAGAAAGCGCATCAAAAAGTTGATGCCACTGACACCGCGCTCAATATCGCGAGAAAGCCCGCCGGTGCGGCGATTCAAATGAAATGCTAAGTCTAAGCGGTGTAAGTGTTCGAATACGCGCAGGCCAACTCGCCGCATAGCGCGCTCTGTAACACGACCAAACAGGGTGTCTCGAACTTCCCCGAGTAAAGAATTTGCTAAGCGAATAAAACCATAGGCCAGAAGGAGCGCTATGGGAACGGAGAGCGCAACGATCGTTTCTGAGGAAAACTGAGTGTCTAGATCATCGACCATTTGCTTGAGAATAAACGGCATGCCAATACTGGCAATTTTTGCGCCTACCAAGCATAGCAGGGCAATGATAACGCGCGCTTTATACTCAAGCAGGTAAGGAATGATCTGCCGGACCACACTCCAGTCAATTTTGTGGTTGGGGTCAAAATCGGAACGCATCCCGCGCATAGAATCCTGCCTAGTTTTCTTGTGTTTAGATGCAGTGCCGAATGAAGCACTAACTTGGTTAGTCATTATGGCAGAGAGTCTATGAAGGGTGCTTGTTTATTTTTGAGTAGAGTCTTGAGCAGATTTTTTAGAGATTCGTTGCAGGGAGTTCTCAAGCGAGTTCTAATGTTGGCTATATTAATTGCTTAACCGAACGAATGACCGAGCACCTTCAAATGTATGTTTCGTTGCGCTATAAAAAATTAGGAGTTTTAATCCTATGTGCTTTGTATCTGAGCGGCTGCAATACACTGCGCATTGCCCTGTACGAGCCTTCTGTAAATAGAGAGTTAGGAACAAAAGCGCAGTCGAGTGAGAGATACGATGTATCTGACGCAGGTATTGAAGTGTTCGCTTGGCCGGACGCGTATTCTACTGATGATGGTGTTGAGCATGAGCATGAGCCTGCCTCTGCTGCAGAGATCAAGGTAGCTGAGGCGCTAACGCTGCATGTAGCTCAGCCAGATATAGTAGTAAGCCAAGCACTTTCAAGCTTGGATGCGATGAGTCGTGAGCATGCCATGTGGCTTCGGCAGTACATGGAAGCTTCGCTTAGGGAGCACTTGGAACTGGTCTATGATTTTAAGGACCAAGCCATAGATGCCGAACTTGGCCTGCAAACGCGGATCACGGTGTTGGTTGATTCTGAAACCCTTAGCACGGCTCACGTTGAGCAAGCAGGGTCTCTCGAACAAGCCATATCTGAACCCGCCTACTCAGCCATGCTGATAGAGCCCGTCAATATTCCCAATGTGGCTTTAGAATTTATCTTTAGCGATAAAAGTGGCAAGCGTGTGCTTCACTTGTTGCTCAAAAACGATCTCGAGAATAATTCCGCTTTGGACGGTTCAGGTGGCGAAAGAGATGCTTTGTCGTTATCTGAATTTGGCGATGCTTTAGATCAAGGTTTGGATTTTTTAATTAGGCGCCTTGCTCAAGCAGGGCGCCTTTAGTGTGAGTTGTCGCGAGTCAATGGTGACTAACTAAAAAAGCCAAAGCTTTCCGAGTCTAAACGTTGAAACGACTTGCGAGCTGTTTTGCAGCACTTGCCATCTGCTTTAATTCATCTGAAATTTGTTTTGAAGTGTCGGCCGACTTAACGGTTTCTTCTACCAAATCAGAGACTTCAACAATGGTGCGCGTAATGTCTTCAGAGACGTTGGTTTGCTCTTCTGCGGCGGTTGCTACTTGATGACTCAGTTCTGTGATTTGTTCAACGCTACTGGTGACGGTTTGCAGTTTTTCTGATGCGCTAGCGAACAACTCTGCACTGCGGGTTGTTGTTTCGAAACTGGCGTCCATGACTTCTACAGTATTCTGCGCACCAAGCTGAACATTATTGATGATGCCTTCAATTTCTTCAGTCGATTGCTGGGTTTTTTGAGCAAGGGTTCGTACTTCGTCTGCGACGACTGCAAAGCCGCGGCCTTGGTCGCCAGCGCGTGCTGCCTCAATGGCTGCGTTAAGGGCAAGCAAGTTTGTTTGTTCTGCAATCCCGCGGATGACGCTTAACACTTTACCAACTTCGTTTGTGTCTTCAGCCAGTTTTTTTACGGTTTCAACCGATTGACCGACTTGATCGGATAGCTGATTAACGGAGTTCTGTGCGGCGTGCATCGCACTCGAACTTTCATTCGCCGCGCTGTCAGCATCGCTCGCCGCACTTGCTGCTGCCGCTGCGTGACTTGCAACCTCTTGCGATGTTGCGCTCATTTCTGCCATAGCGGATGCAACGTGATCGGTTGAGTTGTGCGCACGGCCTATTCTATCTTGTACCCCATCGGTAGCATGTCCTAGCGTTTCAGAAGCGGTATTTAGGCTTATATTCGATTGAGACAGCTGTTGTGCAATATCGCTTAGAAATGTTTTTAACTCTCGAGAAGCATTGGCAAGTCGTCCTAGTTCGTCTTCACGCTGAATGGTGACATCTTCGTCCAACTGACCTTTGCTCAAACGGTTAATCGCCGAGATAAGCTGTCGGCTTGGAATAATGATCGCACGGTTTATGATTACGAGAGAGACGACAATATAAAGCACGACTGCGGTGAGCAAAATAACCAGAGCTGTAAACGCTTGGGACACTGCTTCCTGAGATACGTTGCTTGAGTGTTCATTGCTGTCTGTAGCAATTGATTTGGCAGCACTAGCTAACAGTTTAGCGGGTTCACGATCCATACCGCTCACTGCATTGTCGCCAACGTTTGGATCAAAATCGGCATCAAGAAAGGCTTCGTAGCCATCTCGGTAGGACGCGCCCATATTTTTGTGTGCGAGCAGAAACTTCTCAACGCTTGATTTGGACTCAGGATTTTCCATAGCCGCTACGAGTGCGGAGCCTTGTTTCTGGATCTTTGACTCAGCTTCTTGAAAACGATTCCAGTATTTAGACCGTTTTTCAGAATCAGCGCCTCTTAGCAAGGTGTTTTTCCACTCCTGAACTTGTGTCTGAAACAGAATTAGCATGCCACTGATCTGCCGCTCATTGGCAATGTTGTGCTCAAGCAAGGAGTCGTATTTTGCTACGCTATTTTTGGTTTGGGTATACGAGAACAGTGCGGCCAACACCACCACTAATGCTCCGAGAATAATGGTTGCCATCAACTTATTGGCAATACTTTTGTTAAGCCAGTTCATACTGTTATCTTCCTTTTAAGGGGGGGAGATGATTAATACTTAAAGTTCCCGACGAGCGTTGCGAGTTCATTTGAACTGTTCAGAAGCTGTTCGGAGGCCTCTGTATTTTCTTTAGAGGAACTATTAGTTTGGTTTGCCATATCGCTAATAAGGACGATATGTTGGTTTAGGTCTTCTACGACACTGCTTTGTTGTTCCGTTGCAGTAGCCACTTGAAAGGACATGTCGGAGATCGTTTGAATCGCTTCGCTAATCGATTCAAGCGAGGCATTGATTTGATTTGCGCCTTCGACAACACTCTCGCAGCGGGTTTTTCCAACTTGCATGGCCGATACTGCATTGGCTGCGCCTTGTTCAAGGCCGTTAATCATGCCGTTTATTTCTTCGGTAGATTCTTGTGTTCGTTTTGCGAGCATTCTTACTTCATCGGCAACGACTGCAAAGCCACGCCCTTGCTCGCCAGCGCGAGCTGCTTCAATCGCTGCGTTGAGCGCCAATAGGTTGGTTTGTTCAGAAATACCAGAGATAACAGCGAGTGTTGTGCTTATTTTTCCAATGTCTTGCGCAAGAACTTCGATAACTTGAGATGCCTCTGCCAATTCTTTATCTAAGCTAACTATTTGATGGACAGTGCTTACCACCATGCCTTGGCTTTGGTTTGCCTCTTCCGCTGATTGACTGCTCGCGTCAGCAGTTTGCGTGGCGTTATGTGCAATTTCTTTAACTGTTGCACCCATTTCGGTAATGGCGGTTGCAACCATGTTGACGCTGTTTAATTGGTCGCTTGAGCTTCGCTCTGTTATTTGGGCTGAATTGTTCACTTTGCCTGATGTTTCTTTTACCGTCATGCTTGTTTCAGCGACATGGGTAATCAGCCCACGCATTTTTTCGGTAAATAAATTGAATGCTTCTGCGAGTTGCCCGAGTTCATCTTTGCGTTCAGATTTTATACGCTGCGTTAAATCTGCGTCACCCTCGGCAATTGCACTTAACATGAGCGCTGTTTTTTGAATTGGTTTACTTATTGATATTGCAATCAAAACAATCAGCGCGATAGCCACGATAGCGATGATGATATTCACAAAGGTGACGGATTGTGTTGTCTTGTTGATTCCCGCAAAAACTTCTGCTTTAGGAATTTCCGCTACAAGATACCAGCCTAAACTATCGATATAGCGTGATGCCATAATGATGTCGTCATGGTTGTCTATTAGCAAGGCACCTTGCTTATTCAATAATTGGGCGCTTGAACTAGCGGTGTGTTCTTGGCTGCTTAGGCTTTGTTGTCCAGCAAGCGTGGAATCTGGGTGGAGTCTTATTTGACCCTGAGTGTCAACTAAGTAGACGAAACCTTTGGTGCCGATTTTATAGTCTTTAATGAGTTTAGATAGTTCAGATACTGCGATGCCGACGCCAGTTACTGCATTGCCACTCGCTAATCTGTAGTTTACGAATAGAGTGAATATGCCAGTGCTCGTGTCGCGATCTAGGTCAAGGCTAAATGGAGCGCCACTATCTAGAAAATTGTAAAGCCACACGTCGTTGTTATCATTGCGACTAACTGTTCGCAGGATGCCTGAGTCGGTGTAATAGTTGTTAGAGTCAGCGGACACTAAGAACGTAAACTTGGCGCCGGTTTCATTTTTTGTTGAACCTAAATACTTTGCCAGTGCGCTAACACCGTCATCGGGTTCGCCATTGCTCTTCCAGTCGTTAATATAGCTATTGGTTGCCATGGACTTCGCGGAATTTAATGGCAGTGAAATTTGCAGTTCTAGCTCATTGGCAACACTTGATAAAATGGCGGGGATTTCAGTGTTAGAAATTCTCTCAACCGTGCTGTCATGGAGTAAAAAATTCGTTATAAGCATGGACGTTAATATAGTGCTAACTAACGAAAGGCTCATCACCAACGTGAGTTTATTTTTAATACTCAGGCGCGTCCAAAATTGCATACGGGTTTGCTTCGCTATTAATGGGTATAAGAAGAGTATAGTAGAGCGAATATCGCTCGTTGTATTATTTCTATATTCTGTTTCAATAGAGTCTTATGTCTGTTTATCGGCTATAGTTGGTGCAACTTTAATGAAGCCTTTAAGTCTTGATAACATGGTCCAAAGAGGGAAGTGAAATGAAAGAAGATGTGTTGAAATCACTCGGAGTGAAATCTTTAGAAACGATTGATTATTATACTGTGCGGACCGAAAAAGATAATGACGTGCTTAAGATTTACCACAAACGTGAAAAAGGCGCGTTATTTCACAAGAGTGAAAAGTTTAAGTTCCGTCGCTCGATGCGGCAGGTGAGGGGTGCGACCCCCCATGATTTTGCTGAAGTGAGTGAAATTTCTCCTATGCTCTCTAAGGTTATGGATGCACTTGACTTAATTACGAGTAAAAAGCGCCAAGAGAAAGGGACCAAAGAAAAGATTCTAGGCGATCTAAGGCACCTAGAAAAAGTGGTTGCCAACAAGGTTGCAGAGATCGAGGCAGAGTTAGAAAAGTTATAGGGGGCTATAGAGAGTTATAGGACGTTGTAAACTGTATAAGGGCCTTGCTTCTGCACAGGCCCTTTACTTTTTTCTATGTCACTGATTTCTAAGACATGATTTTAAATGCCTCAGGCCTTCGTTCGAACCTCGCGTGTCAACTCATTTTAGTAAGACTTAATTAATTTCAAGAAGCTCTACATCAAAAATAAGCACAGAGTTGGGCGGAATTTTCCCTGCGGCGCGACTTCCGTAGCCAAGGTTAGATGGAATGAATAAGCGTCTTTTTTCACCTATCACCATTAGTTGCAGGCCTTCGGTCCATCCAGGAAAAACTTGATGCAGTTTGAACTCTATGGGCTCTCCGCGTGCCACAGAACTGTCGAATACCGTGCCATCTACGAGCGTTCCGTGGTAATGAACTTTTACACTAGAGCCTGCTTTAGGGTGCTCAGTGCCTGAGCCCGGTGTAAGAATTTTCGACTGTAGCCCTGTGGGGCTGACTTCGACACCCTCTTTTAATTTGTTTTGACTGAGAAACTCAGCGCCTTGTTCTGCGGCAATAGCTGCTGTTTTTTTGCTTTCGTTTGCTCGATGCACCATAAAAACAATTAATGCGATGGCGGCGATGATTAGTAATATTTTCAAGGTCTAAGCTCCTGCTTTCAGTTCGTTATGTAAGGTCGGTGGCGAGCACCTAAGGATTGTTCATTACTCGCCGAAGCATCGCAATAGAATATCTCGAATTCTTGATATAAATATTAAGTGCGCTCCTAAGCCGTTGCCCACCTTAGGATGGCCGTTAAACAGAGAGTCGCCGATTTTAAATACTGGAACGGACTGGAAGTCTGTGATGCAGGCTTGAGGGTCCGAGAAATAGGGTTTGTACTCAAAAGGAGGCTCTATATGCGCACTAGTGTGATCATGCTTGCCTAGCAACTCTGAGAGCTGGGAGTGTAGTGTTTGGACAAAGGGCGTTGTGTCGGCTTTTATTTTCTCTAGAAATTTTTCGAGATCAGTTTTTTTCGAAATTGCTTGCGTCAAATAGTCGAATTCGGCTTTATGGATATTTACGAGTAGCAAGGCCTCATTGCAAGGCTCTTTTATCTTTCCTGGCCAAAGGTAAAAGCGGTTTTGTGGGTTGTCTATTAACAGTTGTGACTTGAGATGCGCCGCTGCAGTGGT
This sequence comes from Oleiphilaceae bacterium, assembly GCA_034110885.1. GTDB lineage: Bacteria > Pseudomonadota > Gammaproteobacteria > Pseudomonadales > Oleiphilaceae > PZPK01. Next base: position 37,138 of record JAWUYI010000007.1, on the reverse strand, counting down.
GGTAAGGCCAGTGACTTTGAAAAGGTGGCTAATTATCTTTTGTTCAGGCTTGTTCTCGAATTGCGCATGCGGAACGAATAGACCTTGCTCGAAGACTAAGCTAAGTTTGAATGCGTTTGATACCGTATTTTCATGTACTCCAAAATCTTTAACGCTCGCGGCTAGTCCATCGGTATTGGGCACGTTTAAAGCTTGGTGAGCGCCTTCTCGGGGCGATTGTTTGATGGTTCCATGATTCCAACGGCCTCCTGTTGCATCGACTAATAAATGTGTATTTTTGGAATGAACGAAGTCGAGAGTGTAGTCTTCATCAAATAAGAACTTAACACCCTGCTGTTTGCATGAAATAAGGAGTAGGCTTTCGAGTAAGGCGATGTTTGTACCTGCAAAGGGTGCTTGTCCAAATCCAGCTAGAATGTCATAAACCTGAGGCTCAATAATGGGTTTTAGCATGGGAAGTCCCAAATTCGTCAGCCAGTTTCTGGAATAAACGTGTTTTTGGTGGTTTTGTCGAACACGTGGCTCTATCACCAAAACATCAATACGTTTTCCGAAATAGCGCTTGCAGGTGTTCGCGAGGGCCAAGCCTGTGCAGCCTGCACCGAGGATAACAATGCTTAAGTCTTTGCTCGGCGCGCTTTTTTGTAGTGTTTTTAGGGTTTCGGCTTTGCTCGTGCCTACATAACTGTCGCTGCATAAAAGCTTGCTTGGAAGGGTGATAAACTGATTCACCCAATGCCAGCGTTGAGCGGTATCTTGTATTGAAACTAAGGCCTTAAAAAAGGTTTCTGGGCGGTCATCTTGCAACACAAGTTTAGGGACGTGATTACTGCTTATGTCCATACCCTGTTGCAGATCCTTGCCCTGAATCTGCGGTGCAGTTAGAGATTCGCTTTCTATGGCTGTTTTGACAGTAGGGGCTTGGAGCGTTCTGGGGTTTTCTTGTGGCTTGCTTAGGTAGTCGTGGTCAACGGCGGCAACGTAGACCCAGCCATTCATTGCTGCAGCAATGTTGTTTTGCGCCATTTTGATATACATGGACGTAAAAAGCTTTTTGAAGGTGTCTGTGGGTTTAAATTTTTGTTTGCGTGACAGCTTGGCGAGCATCTCACTCGCATGCTCAAGTTGCGGGAATTGTGTGCTTATTTCGAGAAGCAGTTGTTTGGCTTCACTAAGCTTGTTTGCTTGAGCTAAGGCCTGTGCGCGCTCGATCGCCTGCGCATAATTTAGAGAATTGGCCATTGATTACAACTTGTCTGCATACGCTAAGTTAGCTTCGACCATGTCGCGTTCTTTTGCCAACATATGATAAAAACGTTTGATACGACTCGGGACATAGCGCGCCGAATAGTTTTGGCTCAAATTATCGCGTTTGAGCTGTGTTAAAAGACTCTTGAGAAAGCTTTTTCGTCCTGCTTCGTCGTTTGTGGCAATGAGGCTTAGCTTCTGCAGCGCTTCGTTTGGCGCGGTTTCAGTAAAAAGAGCACCAGTGTCGTTAATGCGGTAGTGGGTCAGTAGTCCTTTTTTGAAAGCGGCGAGTGGATAGTGCTTTTCTAAGCGCATCGCGATGCTTTGCTGTGTTGCGTCAGAAATTGAAAACTCGAACCGCTTCGGTAGCCCAATAAAGTGTGTGTCGCTTGGGTCGAAGTAATTGTAATTGACGGCGTGAGAGAACATATCTAGCTCACCATAGGACATAAATACCTGAGTACCAGCTTGATATTCGGTTCTAGCTTGAAGGGTGACAGTGTCACCTAACGAGTCGAAGTAATGCCCCTTAGTGCAAGAGTGGTTAAAACATTCAGCGATCGGGACAAAGCCATTCTTTCCGATCGCACGACTTTTGAAATTCAATGTGGCGACTAAGTAATCTTCTTTTGAGCTACTTGGATCAAAGTTATGCAAGGCATTTACGAGTTGGTCTGTTTCAGCATTCTGCGATGCGATTTCACGCGTTAGCGTGGGGCTGAGCTCATTCAGAATCTTTAGCTCTTTTACAGTGCTAAAGTAGGTTGAGGTCGACTTGTTTGCGTCCATGCTTTCCAGCATCGCAATCGCTTGCCCAGAGTTGGTGTCTGCCTTGAACTGCTCAAGATGCTTAGTCGATGCATAAACTTGCTTAGCGGTTAAGGATGTATTGCTTGGCATGGCGAGCTTATCCACGCTAACGAGAAGCGACTTGGGAATTGTGGCAAGCGTTTCGCCCTGTGCAATGCTTTCTGATGTATACATGCCTGCGATGCCGTGGCATTCTTTTCGCTCTATTTTTGGGTTTAGATAGGCGCCGTTTTGAGTTGCCCAAGCAAGTTGTAACTCGAAATTAGAATGATTTTTATTCATGGCGCGTAACTTCTTATTCTTCTATGGCTTTAAACGAATGGTGTCACTCCCCGCTTTGGAGTGCGACCAGTTTATTAGGGTTATTTAACCATGTTGTTTCGTGTGAATGTTTGCGCCAATCACACTTTTGGTATTTAGGTTTAACTTGAATCGTATAAATAAGGTAGATGCCATCATGCCCCCGCTGTATGCAAGGCTTATAAGGTGTACGAGAAGCGTATGCTAAGCATTGGTATGCGTTACATGGTGATTAGTGCGCTAGGTTTTTCGTTCATGGCCTTGTGCGTAAAGCTAAGTTTTAATGCCGGTATTCCTGTGTTACAAATTGTGGCTGCTCGTGCTTTGGTTTCGCTTGTCTTAAGTTATTTAGATGTGCACCGAAAGGGCATATCGATTGTTGGTACGCATCAAAAGCTTCTTTTTATGAGGGGGGTGGTCGGTGCCTTTGCACTTATGTGCGTTTACTACGCCGTCGCAACGTTACCGCTGGCCGAAGCAATGGTTTTGCAATATATGCACCCCATGTTTACGGCGTTGCTGGCTTTGATATTTTTGAAAGAACGTATTCATAGCGGAATAGTCTGGTGCGTGTCACTCAGCCTTGTGGGCCTTTTGTGTGTCGCTAAGCCTTTAGGTTTTCTGGGTGCGGAGCAAGCGGCTTTGCCTGCTCTGAGTGTTGGGCTTGCCTTATTAGGTGCGTTTGGTAGCGCCGTCGCTTATGTTTTGGTTCGCAAGTTAAGTAACCTCGAAGACTCGTCTGTGATTATTTTCTACTTTCCGCTGATTGCATTGCCTGTTTCGCTGTTAGGTTTGGGTGGTGACTTGGTGATGCCGACGGGCTTAACTTGGCTTTGGTTACTTTTAGTTGGCGTGTTTACGCAAGTTGGGCAGGTTGGTCTGACAAAAGGCATGCAAACCGAAACGGCAGCAAGAGCGACCGCATTTTCTTATCTACAGGTCTTGTTTTCAGTTTTATTGGGTTGGTTTGTCTTTTCAGAAATGCCCGATGTATTTGTCCTATTGGGGGCTTTGCTTATACTGGTGGGAGCTTTATTGAATATTTTGATTAAGCCAAAGTCGTAATCTAAATGACAGGTGTCGTGACGTTTGTGTATGACATTTGAAAACCTGCAGCAATATAAGGTGTTTTATGTCCGCAATTAACTCTTACCTGACTCTCACTAGCAATGCATCGGATGTAGCTGATGAAGCATTTTTGCTCAGCTTACCTAAGACCGAGTTGCATCTGCATATTGAAGGCTCGTTAGAGCCAGAATTGATGTTCAAACTGGCTTCGCGCAATGGTGTAACCTTGCCTTATGCAAGTGTTGATGAGATTCGTGCAGCTTATGAATTTTCGAATCTACAAACATTTTTAGACATCTACTACCAATGTGCGGGGGTACTGCTTACAGAGCAGGATTTTTACGACCTCACCTGGGCTTATCTTCTTAAGTGTCAGGAGCAGGGGGTTGTTCATACTGAGTTGTTTTTTGATCCACAAACACATACCGAGAGAAATGTACCAATTGAGTATGTGTTTTCCGGAATTACCCGCGCTTTGCAGGACGGAAAGTCGCAAATGGGTATAAGTAGCGGGCTCATTTTATGCTTTTTAAGACACCTCTCTGAAGCCGCTGCTTTTGAATGCTTAGAGCAGGCGCGACCTTACCTTGAACAGATTGTTGGCGTCGGTCTGGACTCATCAGAGCTTGGTCACCCTCCGTCAAAATTTGAACGTGTGTTTGCCGAAGCGAGGAGTCTGGGGCTCAAGGCTGTTGCGCATGCGGGAGAAGAAGGACCGCCTGAATATATCAAAGAAGCGCTCGAGTTACTGAAAGTAGAACGAATTGATCATGGCGTGCGATGCGTTGAGGATGCGGAACTTGTTCAATCGTTGATTGCGAGCAGAACACCATTGACGGTGTGTCCCCTGAGCAATATCCGGCTGAAGGTCTTCGAAACGATGGAAAGGCACAACATATTGGAGATGCTAGAGCAGGGCCTTAATGTCACCGTTAATGCTGACGACCCCTCGTTTTTTGGCGGTTATTTGTTGGAAAACTACGTGGCTCTGTCAGAGTCTTTAGGGATGACCAGAGGTCAAGCGGCACAACTTGCTGCAAACAGTATAGAAAGCAGCTTTGTGAGTGTGGCGCAAAAACAAGAGTGGCTTGAACAATTGGATGCCGCTATTCGTAACTAATCTCTGAGACAAGCGCGCGATCCAGTCGCGCACTTTTTAGCAACCGTCCGCTTATTCGCTGACGGTTGATTTAACGGCTTGAGCACGCAAGCGACTCTGCTCTTCGATAAGGCGGTACGCAATATAGTACTTTGAAATATTGGCGACATAAGTAACGGTTTCTCTACCTACATAGCGCGCTACGGTATGCTCTACGTTACCAAACCAGACGTTTGGATCTAATCCCAGTTTTGCCGTTTTTCTACGAAGCCGCTTTATGCGTGTCGGGCCAGCATTGTAGGCCGCAAACGAAAACAGAATTTTGTTGAGTTCGTCTATTTCCGGGTCGTCAAAATAGTGGTCAATAATCTTTCGTAAGTATTTACTTCCAGCATGCACATTGTTTTCAAGTTGGGCGATGTCGCCTACTTCCATCGCCTTCCCTGTGTCTGGCATGATTTGCATGATGCCAACGGCACCCACATGACTTTTCCTCGAGTGGTCTAGTCGAGACTCTTGGTAGCCTTGCGCTAACAGCATCAAGTGATTGAAGTCATAAAGTTCAGCGTAGTTCTTGAAAATATCAACAACTTGATTGAAACGCTGTTTGTCGTCCTCTGCGAGTGCTTTCTGCGCCCAGTACGTGCTGTCTAAGTAGCGCTTACGTAGTACATTTCCAAAGGTGGTGCCCGCTCGATGTTTCTTTAGAAATCGGTTTATTTCGAAGGTTAGATTTGGAGTGTTTTTTCGAACGCCCCAGGCGATCTGACCACCAGTGTTGATAGTTAGGTCGTCGTAAACCACTATCTGGTCAAATACTTTTTCCCAGAGCTTAGCAATATGGGAGTCAACGATTGTGTAACTAATAAGGTCGGCGTTCGCCATTTCCATTAGGTCTTCAACTTCAAGGTGCTCGTCTGCCTCAATGATGTTTGCGGGTGCGAGCTCTTTAGCTTCTAAAGTTTGATTGTGAGCCTGCAAGTGCTGATAGAAGCTGCTGCTTTTTCGGACAAAGAAGGTCTTGCCAGATATGTCATCAAGGGTTTTCAAGGGCGTTGCAGACTTTGAAGCGACAATGACTTCGCTGATATGTTTTACTGAGGGGATAGAAAAATTGACCTGCTTCTTGCGTTCGGGAGTAATCGTAAGGTTTGCAATCGCTATATCTGCATAGCCTTGCTCAACTTTCGTTAATAGCTCATCTCTCGCAGCTGGGATGAGAACAACAGACAGAGACTTTCCCTTTCGCCTGCCTTTGTAGCGTTTGTTTAAATAGTCTTCGAAGGCACGAACGGTTTCAAATGTTAGTCCGTGTTGGCCGCCTTGATCTATGAAATAGTGGGTTTTGCTGTAGGTGACCATGACCCTAATAACGCCACGATCAATCATTTCAAATAGATCGTCGGTGTATTTGTCTGTTAATAGCTTCTGAAAAGCATGCTCATCACTTTCATTGAATAGTTCTTCTTCTGTATCAATGGCATTTGCCGCATAGCTTGCCGTGCTTAAAAGTAAGCATAGAAGTGATGCCAAAAATGCGCTGATCGCTGCGGCGTAATTTAAAATGAGCCTATTATGTGTTTGGTTTTGTTGGCTGATTGGTCTGTTAAGTAACGTCAATGTCAAAACTAAGCCTCGATAAACTTCTGCTGCGTATGCATGTAGAGAATAATGTTGGGGAAAAGAATAGCAGAAAAGTGTTCGATGATTCTTTGTTTTATTGTGTATAAGATGTTCGCTTTTATGTCTTAGGGGCAAATTAGTTAGTAGGCTTTATTCGATTTAACACGTTTTTTGGAATAAAGCAGACTATACTTCTGCACTTATTTTTGCCTTTGATGTTGGCTCCTTTATGATTTTTCTGCTTCGTTGTTTGATTGTCCCTTTGTATTTCCTTGTTGTTGCCTTTCTTGGCACGCTTGGGTGTTTACTGCGTCCTTTTAACCCAGACAATAGTCGCTTGGTTGGTAAGGCATTTAGCGTGGGTGGTTTGTTTTTACTTGGTATAAAACTCAGAGTTGAAAATCCTGAAGGCCGGCTTGACCTTCCGCCTGGCGTAGTGGTGTCCAATCACCAATCGAATTTGGATTTGTTTGTGCATGGTGCGGTGATTCCGAAAAGCACGGTGAGTATCGGAAAGAGTAGCCTCAAGTATTTACCTTTTTTTGGGCAAATGTATTGGTTGTCTGGGAATATTATGATTGATCGCTCGAATGCTAAAGCATCAATTAAGTCGATGGATCAAGTGAGCGAGGCGATCAATAAAAAAGGCACGTCGATTTGGGTTTTTGCTGAAGGAACGCGCAGCGGTGGGCGGGGCTTGGCGCCCTTTAAGAAAGGCGCGTTTCATATGGCGCTGCAGGCGCAATGCTCAATTTACCCGATTGTTTCCAGTACTTATTCCGGGAGGCTCAAGCTTAACCAATGGGTTTCGGGGGAAGTGATCATACAGATTATGGAGCCAATTCAGACTAAAGACCTAGGTTCAGAAGATTTAAATGATCTTGTTCTCTCTACGCATCAGAAAATGGCTAAAGAGATTGCTCGACTCGATGCTGAAGTTAAAGCAAATGCTGGAGTTGTCGATTAAGCGCGATAGGTTTTTTGTTGCTTTTGAAAATGTGTCAACGTGCAAAATATATTGCTCGGATGACCTGTTCAACAAAAACAACACAAAGTTTTAAGCTTAATTCTAGAGCATTGCGTGCTAAGTGCTTGCTTTGCTTGTCTTTATCCCATGTTCATGTGAAATGGTGAAAAAAACACCAAAAAAAAGTGTATTTGAAATGACCAATTGATCACATTTTGATACGATCTCCCACGTATAATGCGTTTCTAGTTCTTGAGTTGTTTAGAAACATTTATCATTTAATTTATTCTTGCACCGAGTAGTTTAGCGCGAAGAGACTGAGTGTCCCTGAGGTCTCGTGCGGATTCATGGAGTTTCCAGAATCTTGTTTTAGTTTCGTAGGCTGCGCATAGGCCTCTATAGCTAATATCCAGGTGTGGGGCGTTTGATATTTGATAACTATAACTAAAAAATAATTGAGTCTTTGCTCCATGTGGCAGACGAGGCGGGCGTTTATGCGCTCAACAAGATCTCGCTGATTGCGTGGTGTGCAAAACATTAGGGAAAGCAGAGTATATCCATGAGCATTCTTATCCACATTATGGAGGCGCTCGCGACTATTTTATTTGTTGCGATGGTCGCCCAAATACGTCGAGCATATACGTCTTACGTCTCCTTGCATGAGGCCCAAAAAACATCTCTCCAGTCTCATTTAGATATGCAGGCTGATGTTGCCGTTATTGATGAGATAATTCAGCTTGAAAGCCAAGATGAAAAGTTTGAGGCTGAGTCTTCTGAGTTTTCGGAGTACAACCGCATAGGATCGGCAACGCACGCTGATAAACGCTCAGTTTTAGGCGCGCAAAAGCGTGCTAGTGCTGGTGTTTCTGAGGCAGGTGCGTCGCAAATTCTCGATGACTACATTGGTGGGTTTTTCAACGAACCTGCAGCGCCAGAGATCAGAGAGTTCAAAACAGTTTCAGTGACCGATGCCAATAAGATTGTCTCGACGAAAGCTGTGAACGAAGATGCTTCACAAGCTACTTTAGATATTCGCTCATATAAGGCCGCGACCCGCGATCAAGAAGACATTCCCGTACTTCAAGCAAGAATTCCGGAAGAGCTATTGACTGAACGCTTTGTTACGCAGCGCGACGAACTAGATGGCGAGGTGATTGTTGTAGAGGATCGTCAAGAGCCGGGGGTTCATGGTAAAAACGTGATGTCGGATAAAGTGGTGTTGGCCATGCTTGGCGAAGCGAAATTAGTCAGCGTCAACTAACGAGTTGTCGCGTCTAGAATGTTGAAGAGTATAGACTTCGAAACGGCTCCTTAAAGGGGCCGTTTTTGTTAAAAATTACGTTGCTTACAAGGTTAGCGAGTATCTATGAAGAATTTTCTTTTAAAAGGTGTTGCTGTGGCGCTGGCTCTTACTGCGCTATCGTGTGTCGCTGCGACTGAGTTGCCTGCGGAGCATGAGCAGGAGCGTTTAATGCTGCAGTTAGATTCCTCGATATCTTCCGGGGACTGGGATAAAGCGAGCAGTGCTATCGAGAAGTTGCAGTCATTGGAGTCGGATCCAGTAAATCGCTTCTACTATTTTCAGGGGCTTTACTTGAGTCACCTAGGGCAGGTAGATAGCGCAGTCGGCGCACTTACTAAATATGTTGTTGAGGCTGGTAAAGATGGAAAATACTATCGTGACGCCTTGATGAAAATTAATCAGCTCGAAGATACGCTAGAATTTCCTGAGCCGTCTTCGCCAACTCCGTCCGCCAGTTTGACGAGTCAAAGCGAAGGCTATGTGCAGGCCCTGCAAGCCTTATATTTAACGGCAGATCCTAAGTTGGCACTAGTGCAGCAGATTAATTCTGTGCTGAGCGCACACCCGTTTAGAAACTCAAAAATTCAAGGTAAGGTTAGCGCTTCAGGGATTGAGTATCAGGTGTCTATTGACGGGCCGGTGCTCATGCTGCAAGAAAAATCTTATATGGTAGAAACACCTCTTTTGACTCTAGATAAACTTAAGGTTTTGGGTGTCGATCCGTTTCTTGAATATAGTTGTGAAATTAAAGCGACTAAATGTGTGATCTACCACCCTTCCAAAGAGAAGGAAGCTTGGATTGTAATTGCCAACGATCGTATGGCTGCAAGCGAGTTGGTTGAAGCGTTTTCTCACCTTATTCGTCTTATGCAGAGATAACAGGGTGATCGCTGCCCTAGCGAAGTCCTAGGCGGTTAGTATTGTGACAAACGCAGCACAGAGAATCGCGAGAACGATGCCTAAACCAATTAAGAGTGTTTTACTTTTGTCGTAAGGCGCTTTCTTCGGTTTGGCTTGAGTTCGCTTTTTTAATGTTGAACTCGCCTTCTCTTTGGCGCCACTTGCTTTGATCACTTCGGGTTGTGGTAAGTGTTGTGTATTTTTTTTACTAGCTGGTTTTGGCGATGAAGTCGCTTTATTCGCGGCCTTAGGGGCTTTGCGAATAATAGTCTTGTGCGGGTCTAAGTGGTTGTTGTTTGGGCCGTCTACCGTAAATGTTACAAGGTCGAGCTTGATCTTGTCGCCAGGTTTTAAAGCCTGCTCTTTTACTTTCTCACCGTTTACGAACGAGCCGTTTGCTGAGTCTAGATCTGTTAAGTATAGCAATCCGCTTCGGAGTGATAGTTTCGCGTGTCGTCTAGAAAGGTGCTCTAGTGGAAGGCATAGTTCACACCCCGTGTCTCTGCCAATTGTAAGCTCATCGTTAATCTCAATGTGCTTTTGCTTGATCCAGCTTGCTGTTGAATTAATACTCCAAGGTTTTGTTGATGAAGTTGCTGGGGTTGGAGCTTTGTCATGATTAGGATTGGTGAGCAGCAGGCGGGTTTGGCCAATAGTTAAGGTGTCGCCCGACTTTACGGCACTCTCTCCATCAATGAGTAAGTCATTCAGCTTAATAGGGTAGGTTGCATCGAGGTTTACTATCGTTACCTTGTTACCAGTCATGCAAATTTCGGCCTGAAAGTCTGCAATCGCTTCATCTAGCACTAAGCTGTTTGTGCCCTGCCGGCCTATGGTGAATTTTTCGTCAACTAACCAAATGGCTTCGCGCTTCCTATCCTGAAACTGCAGCTTTAACATGACTCACGGTCCGATGTAATCGATTTTGTTTACATGAGTATAGACAATTATTCTTATTTCGCAGTAGCTCTGAGTGCAAATAAGGTCTTGTCTAAACGCATGTTAAGGTACTGAGTCTGCGGACTTAGCTATAATAGGATGCATATACGTCGATATCTATCTCTGTCATTTTGTTCGACTTGAATCTAGCTGTCATTATTTAGGGCCTCCATGATCGAATCTGTAGTGGTTTCACACCAAGGTAACGTACGTGAGTGCAACGAAGATTCTGTTCTTGAGAGTAGTAATCTAGGCTTGTGGCTCGTTGCCGATGGCGTGGGTGGCAATGGCGGTGGAGATGTCGCGAGTCAGTTAGCCGTGCAGACGGTTGAGCGTGAAATGCGGCAAGGTAAAAGGCTGCTTGAGGCGATAGAAATAGCTGATCGAAAAATATGTGAGTCTGCCTCGACAAACCCAGATCTCCAGAATATGGCGACGACTCTCGTGGCCTGTCATATAGAAGATAATCACTATGCTATTTCTTGGGTAGGGGATAGCCGAGCCTATTTTTTTGACTCGGGTGGCGAGCTTAGCCTTTTGTCGCTGGATCACAACTATGCGAACCATTCTGAAGCTCTCGCTGCGCCTGAGTATAGTCATAAAGCTGATGGCGAGCATGAGTTAACGCAAGCGCTTGGAGAGTTGTCTTTGAGCCGTCTTCCAAAAATTGTGGGTGATTTACATCACGGCGAAATGATCTTGTTGTGCAGTGACGGGCTATCGGGTGTTTTAAGTCATGAGAATGTGGCAGAAGTTTTGAACTCAAAGCCTTCTCTTGGCGAGGCCTCCCAAGCGCTGATCGATGACGTTCTAGAAGCGGGCGCGCCAGACAATGTTAGTTTGGCTCTGATTCGCTATAGTGAGGAAGATGAAGCACTTAAAGCAAGTGATTTTAATTATCGCTCTGCCTTTGATACCAGTCGCTATTCCGATAAATCAAAAAGCCGCCCAGTGTTCTTGTTATTAGTTCTTATTTCTATTCTTGTTATTCTCACTGTGTTTTAGGATGAAACCATGCAGGCTGACCGTTATCAATATCTCGATGTAATTGGCGAAGGAGGTATGGCAACGGTCTACAAAGGCTTGCAAAAGTCTTTGAAGCGACCGGTTGCCATCAAAGTCTTAGCCGCCTCTCTTTCCGATAACCCTGATATCAAAGAGCGTTTTAAGCGCGAGTCTTTGATTATTGCGCGTCTTAACCACCCTAATATCGTTCATGTTATTGATAAGGGAATGACGAGTCAGGGACGTCCAGTGTTCGTCATGGAATTTATTGAAGGCGTTAATTTAGCCGATGCGATTCGTGAAGGCCGCTTTTCGTTTAATGAGAAGGTCGACGTTGCAGTGCAGTTATGCAAAGGCTTGGCGTACGCGCATAAGTTAGACGTCGTGCATCGAGATATTAAGCCTGCAAACGTGATTGTTGATAAAGAAGGCTTTGCAAAAATTCTCGATTTTGGTATTGCTTCATTCTTCGAAAACAAAGACGGTTCAGACGATCAGATCGTAATGGGTACGGATGCTTATATGGCTCCAGAGGCGCAGCAGGGTTTGAGTGCCACGACAAAACTGAGCGATGTGTATTCTGTCGGAGTGTTGTTGCACGAGTTATTTGGTGGCGAACTACCCAGTCCCTCATCGCCGCCCTTAGAGCAGTCCGACGCGAATATTACCCAAAGCCTAGCCGACCTAGTCCGTGCATGTATTGAGGTAGAGCCTAAGAAGAGACCTCAGTCCTTAGAGGATATTAAAACCCGCTTGCTTCTCGCAATGAAAGGGCAACATATAGCGGAAGAGCAAGCCAATCGCGCCGGTCAAGGCTTAGCGAGTAAGTTTGGTTTGCTTGATGTCATGCGAGAAGACAAACAGGGTGCGGTGTACTTGTTTGAAGATAATGTCTCGCACAGTTTATTGGTGATAAAAAAGCGCCTAGCTGCTGAAGAGGGTTTTAAAGAATCTAAGTTGCTCTGTTCATTAAAGCATCCAAACATAGTGAATTTATTGGGTGCGACCGAAAACGGCAACGTGTTTATAGTGGTTATGGAGTATTTGTCGGGCGGTAGTCTGATGGATCGCTTGATCGGGCCAATGCAATTGAACTTCTTTTTGAAGTTGGCTATTCAAATTTCAAGAGGTTTAAGTTTCGCGCATCAAAATAGAATCATTCACGGTAATTTGCGCCCGAGCAACGTTATGTTTACGCAGGATATGAGGGTAAAATTAGCGGAGTTTGGTTTTGATGATTTGCAGCGTTTGAAGCAAGAAGACAAGAACTTTTATCATGATGGTAGTAGCGAACGAACTGAGGCGACCGACATTTTTGCGCTGGGTGCGATTTTTTACCATATGCTTTGCGGCCAACCACCCCAAATAAAGGATGATGGGCGCCTAGTTAAGCCGAAACGCTTTATGGGTCTGGATGATGACCTTAAAGATTTGTTGCAGCGCATGCTTTCTAAAAATATTAAATCGAGGCCGCCAAACGTCGAAGTGGTTATTTCAGAGTTGCTCACTTTAAGTTCAGAGCAGAATACTGAGGTGACGGCGTCTCCTCAAATAACATCAACTTATACCTCTGAGCCCACTGTCATTCGTGAAGTAAAAAAGAGCCGAGCGATATGGGGGGTCACAGCTTTGCTAGCAATGTCGCTTGCGTTGAATGTTGTTTTATTAAATATTGATGTGCGCGAGTTGCGACAAAGTGTCAGCGCCTTCTTAGCGCTTGTGCTTGGCTAATATGAGTCTCTAAACTTTCTTTTGTACGACCTTCATCCTGAGGGCAGCGTGTTTAAGGCCTTAGGTTCTCTGTTCCAATAAATAAGCCTTGCGGTGCTTGATTCCCGACAGCGCCTTAAAAAATACGTAGCCAAAGCCGATAGAGAAACCTAAAACGACCATGCCCATCGCAATGTTCTCGACACTGTTGGCTGTGTTTGAAGCAAACACGTGGTCAAAGAAAAGATACAGGCAGATCAGTAAGCCAAGCGTGCTTGTTATAAGCTGCCCACCAATGATTGAGTTGGTTGGAATACTGTCATGAAAGTGGCATTTCACGCACAAAAAATTATCCGTATACTCTGGCTCGCCTTCCTGTACTGCAGGAATCATAACGCCTTCACCGCATTTAATACATCTGTATGGTGAGCTCAAAGCTCTCATTTCTTCCTCCGATATGCTCTTGATTTGGAACATATCGGTGTCCTTCCTAGACATGTCAGTGTCCTTCCTAGAGTTGTTTAATGTGTTGTAGGCTAATGCAAATTAGCCTACCTGAGAGTGATATAGTCCATGTTTAGGGCTTTAACAATTTAAAAGCGGTGTACTTTTTCCAAAGTGCGAATGAGTACTAACTTTTGATACTTGTTTCAATTTTAGTAGAGTCCTTTTACTATGGAACGCATGCAGTTTATTTATGCCGTTTAAAACTAAGAATAATACATAAAGGAAGTTCTGATGGGAGTAAGCTCTGAGTATTCGTTACCGCTAGCTCAAGCGTATCGATGGGAACGCGCTAAAGCAGATGAAATATATCTGACGCAGCCCATGGGTGATGGACAGGTTCAAGAATATACATGGAACCGAGCAGTGGGCGAGGCTAGGCGAATGGCAGCCTATTTGTTGAGTCTAGATTTACCACCTAAAAGCAAGGTCGGGATTCTATCTAAAAATTGTGCGCATTGGATTATGTCCGATCTTGCTATTTGGATGGCCGGCCATGTCTCTGTGCCCTTGTATCCTACCTTGAATGCTGAGACGGTCAGTTACATTCTGGAGCATAGCGAAACCAAAGTTCTATTTGTCGGCAAACTCGACGACTGGGATATGATGCGGCCCGGTGTGCCAAAGGATATGCCGTGTATCAGCTATCCATTAAGTCCTGAAAATGACTATCCTACTTGGGATCAAATTGTTACAGATAATGCGCCATACTCGGAAGATGTGGCGCGTGATCCTGAAGAACTTGCGACAATTGTGTATACCTCGGGCAGTACTGGAAGACCTAAAGGTGTCATGATTTCGTTTAAAGCGATGGCCATCGCAGCAAGTGGCGTAGCCCAAGCGCTCGAGATGTATAGCTCTGACCGAATGTTGTCTTATTTGCCGCTGGCGCATGTGTTTGAGCGTTATGCCGTTGAGCAGTCTTCCCTTTTTGTTGGTTCTCAGTTGTTTTTTGCCGATGGTTTAACCACTTTTCTTGAAGACCTGCGACGTGCGCGACCAACGGTTTTTATCTCTGTGCCCCGCCTTTGGTCAAAGTTCCAGCTTGGCGTGTTTCAGAAAATGCAGGCGCATGAGTTAGCGTTTCTGCTTAAAATACCGATCATTTCGGGTTTCGTTAAAAAGAAAGTACTAAAAAGCTTGGGCTTGGAGTATTGCCGTTTTGCTGTAAGCGGGTCAGCGCCTCTGTCTGAGGACATAATTAACTGGTATCGAGGGCTTGGCCTAGAGTTAATGGAAGGCTACGGTATGTCAGAAAATTTTGCCTACTCTCACATATCGATGCCGGGTCGAGCGCGCGTGAGTTATGTTGGCGAGCCGTTACCAGGCGTTAAACATCGGATATCCGATATTGGTGAGATAGAGATCAAGAGCCCTGCGACAATGATGGGCTACTACAAGGATGATGAGAAGACTAAGGAAAGTTTCACGAAAGACGGCTTCTTGTTGACGGGCGATAAAGGTGAGATTGATGAGCAGGGTCGCCTTAAAATAACGGGTCGAATCAAAGAAATTTTTAAAACGAGTAAAGGCAAATATGTTGCGCCGGCGCCGATTGAAAATAAGTTGGTTAATCACGAATCAATCGAAACTGTTTGCGTAGCAGGGGCTGATTGTCCTCAGCCTCATGGTTTGGTTGTGCTTTCGGAAGAGGCGTTTCCGAAGCGCAGCGATATGACGTTTCGGGCAGAGCTTGAAGAAAGCTTTGGTCAATTACTAGATCGTGTGAACGCTACGCTTGACCCTCATGAAGCGTTAGATTTTCTTGTCGTGGTATCGGAACCCTGGACCATTGAAAATGGCTCGTTGACACCCACCATGAAAATCAAGCGGGACGTGATTGAAGACCGCTATCAAGATCAAGTATTAAATTGGTACAGCGCAAAACAACGTGTTGTTTGGGAATAGACTTTGTAAGATCAAGAGCTATAATTCTGGAGCGAAATGTTTTCTTTTCGCTCTAGTCCTTCTATGATGCATAAAATTCTTTATTGCTGTCGGCGATAAAGACTCATTGAACTAAAAGAAAAGGCGATTAAGCAGCTATGACCTCTGTCCATAATGTAAAGCTTCCTCTCGAATCGGTTTATAAGTGGGAAAAAGAACGCGCTGATAAAGTTTATATGACTCAGCCTATGGGCAATGGTGTTGTCCAAGAGTATACCTGGAGTCGAGCGATGGAAGAGACGCGCCGTATGGCAAGTTATCTGAAGTCTCTTGATCTACCGCCAAAAAGTTGTATTGGTATTCTGTCAAAGAATTGCGCGCACTGGATTATGTCGGATCTTGCTATCTGGATGGCTGGACACGTTACCGTGCCGCTTTACCCTACTCTTAACGCTGACACAGTTAGCTACATTATTGAGCACAGTGAAGCGAAAGTATTATTCGTTGGCAAGCTAGATGACTGGGACATGATGAAGGCTGGCGTCCCTGGAGACTTACCATGCATCTCTTACCCGCTAAGTCCAAAAAATGACTATACATCTTGGGATTCGATTATTTCGGATAACGAGCCGTTAAAAGAAGACGTAGTTCGTGATGCTGAAGAGTTGGCAACGATCGTTTACACCTCTGGTAGTACCGGCAAGCCAAAAGGCGTTATGTTGTCGTTTTACGGTCTAGGGGTTGCTGCGTCAGGTGCAGCTGAAGCACTTGAACTGTTTACTGAAGACCGTATGTTGTCGTATTTACCATTGGCACACGTATTCGAGCGCTATGTGGTAGAGCAAGCCTCTTTCTTTAGAGGGTTTGAGCTTTATTTCGCAGAAGACCTGAATACCTTTCAGCAAGATTTGCAACGTGCTCGCCCAACGGTATTTGTATCTGTTCCACGACTCTGGTCTAAGTTCCAGCTTGGAATCTTTAAGAAGATGCCGCCTAAGAAGCTGAAGCGCATGCTGAAAATTCCAATTGTTTCTTCTTTGGTGAAGAAGAAGGTACTTACCGGTCTTGGTTTAGAGCATTGTCGCTTTGCCGGAAGCGGTTCGGCACCTTTGTCTGAAGACATTATCAACTGGTATCGCAACTTGGGCTTAGAGTTGCTTGAAGGCTACGGTATGTCAGAAAATTTCGCCTACTCTCACATATCGCTGCCAGGTCGTTCGCGCGTTGGTTACGTGGGAGAACCTTTGCCTGGTGTAGAGCAGCGCATCTCAGAAATTGGTGAGATCGAAGTGAATAGTCCAGCTAATATGATGGGCTATTACAAAGATGAAGAGAAAACGAAAGAGAGCTTTACTGAAGACGGCTTCTTGTTAACGGGTGATAAGGGCGAAATTGACGAGCACGGTCGATTAAAGATCACGGGTCGAATCAAAGAAATCTTTAAAACCAGTAAAGGGAAATACGTTGCGCCGGCTCCGATCGAGAACAAGATCATTAGCCACGCTGAAATTGAAATGGTTTGTGTTGCGGGTGCCGAGTGTCCTCAGCCACACGCATTGATCCACTTGTCGGAAACGGCATTTCCAAAGCGTGAAGACCCTGCGTTCCGCGCAGAGTTAAAAGACAGTCTTGGCGCTTTAATGAAGCATGTTAATAGTACGGTCGATCCGCACGAAGCTTTGCAGTTCATGGTGATCGTGAAAGATACATGGGGTATTGAGAACGACTTCTTGACGCCAACCATGAAGATCAAACGGAATGTCATCGAAGATACTTACAAAGGTAAGGTTGACGGTTGGTATGCGAGCCGTGAAACATTGATCTGGGAATAAGCGAGTAAAATAGCTCAAAGGATCAGAAAAGCCCTGCAGCGGATTCGTTGCAGGGCTTTTTTTATGCGCGTTGGTCACGTGCACTTTAATTCAGCAGTTACTGACGTGTGATAGATCGATTAAGCAGCAGCACGGGGATAATACCAACCACCACAATAACTAAAGCAGATAAGGCGCTGTATTCAAGCAGTTCATCTGAAGCAAACTGGTAGACGTTGGTGGCGAGTGTCTCGAAGTTAAAAGGGCGCAGTATGAGTGTTGCAGGCAGCTCTTTCATACAATCAACAAACACCACAAGCATCGCTGTGAGAGCGCCTCTGCGTATGATAGGTAGGTGGACTTTGAACAAGGTTTGGAATGAGGATTGACCAAGAGATCGACTTGCCATATCCATCGACATAGTCACTTTCTCTAGACTTGATTCAATAGCGCCAGCGGATACTGCGAGAAAACGAACTGTATAGGCGAAGAGTATTGCAAAGACGCTTCCACTTAGTAGCAATCCAGTACTGATGCCAAAATGCTCTCTAGCGAAAGAATCGAGAGAATTGTCGAATGCGGCGAACGGAATAATGACACCAATTGCGAGC
Organism: Oleiphilaceae bacterium; assembly: GCA_034110885.1. GTDB lineage: Bacteria > Pseudomonadota > Gammaproteobacteria > Pseudomonadales > Oleiphilaceae > PZPK01. The sequence continues at coordinate 19,353 of JAWUYI010000007.1, read as the reverse complement.
ACTGCGCCTGGTATCGCGTACCCTAAGCTAGAGATTCGGATGAAGATTTTTGTGAGCGGATTGTTGTTCATGCGCTTAGTGTAGGCAAGCATGCAGCCTAGAACGAGCGTGATTGCCGCGGCAATGAAGCTGAGGCTAAAACTGTTCCATGCGTATTGGAGGAAGTTGTCTGTCCAGCTAAGCTCGAAGTAACGAACCGCGTAATCGCATAGGATGGCAAAGGGGATAACAAAGCCGAATAGGATTGGAGCAAAGACAAGTGCGCTTGCGCCCCATGCCTTGTAACCCGTAAGTTTTTGGCTCGGTATATGTTGAGCGTTTTGGCGGCTGTAAAACTGTTTTTGTTTTCTACGCGAATAGCGCTCCAAATAAATGAGCAATACGACGGTAATCACCATTACCACTGCAATTTGCGCGGCACCACCAAGGTTGCCCATGTTTAGCCATGTATCATAAAGGCCTGCCGTAAGGGTAGGGATGGCAAAGTAATCGACGGTGCCGAAGTCGTTCAGCGTTTCCATTAAAACGAGCGATAGACCTACTGCAATAGCGGGCCGTGCAATCGGTAGAGAAATGCGAAAGAAAAAACTGAAGGGTGATGAGCCTAGGCTTCTAGCTGCATAGTAAAGCGAGATAGATTGTTCAAGAAATGCGGCGCGCGCGAGCATATAAATGTAAGGGTAAAGTGTTAAGGACATCATTGTGATTGCGCCCCCCATACTGCGAATTTCTGGAAACCAATAATCTTGAGCGCTTTCCCAGCCGAAGACTGCTCGCAGGGTGCTTTGCAGCGGACCAGCATATTCTAGGTAGTCGGTATAAACGTAAGCAATAACATAAGCGGGCATAGCAAAGGGCAAAAGTAATGCCCAATTAAATATGCGTTTTCCAGGAAATTGGTAGTTGGTGACGAACCAAGCGGCTCCGGTGCCAATACAAAGTGTCGAGAGTCCAACGCCAAACATCAATATGAAGGTGTTTTTCAGGTAATTGGGTAGTACTGTGCTCGCAAGGTGGATCCAGGCGTTTTCTTCAGGAAACAGAGCAAGATAGAGTACGGCGATGAGAGGTACGCTGGCTACAGTTGCGATCAGCATTGCGCTATAAAGCCATGGCGCCTCGCCACTGCGAACTCTCGCTCTAAAGCGCCTAGTGGGCTGTTGCACGGAGTTTGAGGTCGCCATTATTAATGTATTTAGCCTTTGGGTGTAAATAGCAAAAAACAGCCGCTCAAGTTTGAGGCGACTGTTTTTGTATTAGGTGAAGCGCAGCTTATTGATCGAACGCTATTCTGTCTACCAGTTTTGCGGCATCCTTCCGATACTTCGCAATTTCGCTCAATGGTAGTGTGTCAGATTTGAATTCTCCCCAAGAGGCCACTAGTTTGCTTGGCGCAACACTTGGATTCACTGGGTATTCAAAGTTGTCTTCGGCATACATCGTTTGTGCTTTTTTCTCAGAGAGGTATTCCATCAGTTTGATCGCACTTTCTTTGTTTGGAGCGCTTTTAGTTAAAGCCATCCCGCTAATGTTTACGTGAGTTCCTCGATCGGCTTGGTTTGGAAATGTGATGGTGACAGCATCCGCCCATGGTTTTTGAGCGGGGTCATTGATCATCATGCCCAAATAGTAATTGTTGCCGAGTGACACATCACAAACGCCTTCATAAATGGCTTTTACTTGCGCTCGATCGTTCCCTTGAGGCTTTCGAGCTAAGTTTGATTTTACACCTTTAAGCCACTCTTCCGCTTTGGCTTCGCCGTGGTGTGCAATCATCGATGCTATTAATGCTAAGTTGTATGGATGTTTGCCACTGCGAGTACAAATCTTTCCTTGCCATTCTGGGTTCGCTAAATCTTCGTAGCGGGTGAGCTTGCTTGCATCGACCCGACTATTAGAGATGTATATTGAGCGCGTTCGAGATGTTAGTCCAAACCATAGGTTGTTTGGTTCTCGGTATTGCTCCGGTATGTTCTTAGTTAGAGTGTCTGAATCGACGCTTTGAACAAGGTCCTTTTGAACAACCTCATTTAGCCTGCCGATATCGACCGTAAAGACTAAGTCAGCGGGTGAGTTACGTCCCTCGCGTTCCAAACGCTCGGCCAAGCCCTTTTTCGCAAACACGACATTTACTTTAATGCCGGTTTCCTCTGTGAACCCTTGAAAGAGAGGCTCTATCAAGAAGGCTTGTCGGTAAGAGTATACGTTCACTTCGGCGGCGCTCGCTGCAAGTGGAGCAGCAATCGCCAAGAAAAGTGATAAGCGAGAAAAAATAGACTTCAACCTCATAGAAAACCTCGAAATATAATTTAAATGCAAATGAGAATGATTATCACTTTAATGTTTATTTGGAGGTCGTGCAAGCTTATATTTAAAATTAGTATAAGTTGCTTGATTCAAGTCAAAAGCACTTATACTAATAGTATGAGAGTTATTCAGATTGGTTTGGTGGCAGCAGGAACGCGCGACATGCGCGACATGCAAGAGTAAGGGAGAATTTTGAAGCAGATTGCAGTGAGGCAGGTTGTTCGGTTAGTGATCGCTGTTGGGGTTTTAGCGTTGTCAGGGTGTGCCACCTCAAAATATACAACCCATTATGGTTTTTTTGATGCAGAAAATTCCACTGGAGAGCTGAGACAGTTTCGTGTGTTTTGGGAGACAGTGGAGGTTGAAAGCTGGCAGGGTAAACGTTTTTATGCTCAGCCTCTGCGTTTAGAAGCGCAATGTAGTGCCCGAGTTTTGCGCTTTTATGATGAGACCGCTAGATCGCAGCGGACATGTCTTGCAGAGCAGCAAGGCGGCATTGTTTATTGCGGCGACAGACGCAAAGACTCAGACTCGAGAGGCTTGCCCATTCAAGACAATATAGTATGCGGGACCGTTACAGATGATAAAGGCGCGCAGACGATTCTGGGTCTTAAGGGGCAAATAAAGATCAACCTCAGTTGTGAACCAACAAATGCTTCTCGTCGAGATGGGCGAAAAAAAGTGAACCAAGACTATTTGAAGCCTTCTGCACAGCCTTACATAGTAACGACTAAGGCGGTTGCGGGCCAAGAGCGGGATGGCCATGTACCTAGATTATGGAATCATTCAAGCGTGTGTGACCCAGACGCGCGCTAAAGTTGTCGGCTGGTAGGTGCACTAGTGCACAATTTGGGTGAAAAGTAGGCGCGGGTTACGCCACGTTACACGGCATTACGTGCGGTGGTGGTTTTCTCGAGACGAAGCAGACACAATTTGAAGAACAATGGCAAGTGGCTTTAGACGAAGCCCACACGATATTTTTAGAGGCATAATATGGCGACGGATAGAATCAAAACAGAAGTTCGTGCGCTTAAAGAAGGCATGTTTGTATCAGACTTGGATCGTCCTTGGCATGAGACACCTTTTCCTTTGCAGGGTTTTTATGTAAAGGGCTCTGACGATATCAAAGCGATCGAGCCATATTGTCGCTATGTATATATTGATGTTAAAAAAACGAAAGTGCCTGCGGAATATGAAAAGCATGCCGTTAACCAGCAACCCAAACGTGGAAAAGCTACGAAAGCAGCGCGAGCAGAGGCTCGAGTTTTAGAGCTGCCCGAAGTCGTTATAAAAAATCCTGAAAGCTATGCCGTCGGGGCGCCGATTGGTAAAGAAGTAGCGCGCATGGGCAAGCTTCATGAAAAGGTTCATGAGGCCTTAGTCCGTATTTACAATGACGTTGCAGAGGGCAAGCAAGCTTCTGTACAAGACACCGAACAATTTGCTGTTAGCATGGTCGTTAGTGTTGTGCGCAACCCTGACGCCTTAGTCTGGTTGTCTAAAATGGATGAAGGCGATGATCATAGTTATCAGCATGTAGTAAAGTCGGCAGTCTGGTCGCTGGTGTTTGCTCGACACCTTGGCTTAAGCAAACCTTTGATGAAGACCTTGGCAACTGGGATTTTGCTTTCTCAAGTTGGTAAGGCAAAAATAGATTCATCGCTGTTAGTCTCTCCTGAGACTCTGGAAGGTGCTGACCGAACTGAGTACGAGAGCTACGTCAGTAGAAGCGTCGAGATATTGCAAGGTATTGAGGGCATCAATGATGGTGTTATTCACGTCGCGCAATGCCATCGAGAGCGACATAATGGTTCAGGATTTCCTCAAGGGTTGACCGGCGATCGAATCCCTTTGCTAGCCAAGATTGCGGGGCTTGTGGATGCGTATCAAGAAATGATAACGCCTAAAGGTGACGCTGAAGGCATGTCGCCCTTGGACGCAGTGACCCGTCTGTACGAGTTACGCAATGTTCAGTTTCAGCAAGATTTAGTAGAGCGCTTTATAGAGGCAATTGGAGTATACCCAACGGGTACGCTTGTGGAACTCAGTTCCAATCAGGTGGGAATAGTCACTGGGCATAATATCGAGCGTCGCTTGCAGCCTAAGTTGATTGTTGTTCTTGATGAGAATAAGCAGCAGCTAAAAAGTGCTAAGCGTTTAGATTTAAAAGAGTGGAATGAATCCTGTAAGCAAGGCCAGGAAATTTTCATCAAAGACAGCCTCGCCAAAGGGGCATACGACATTGATGAAGATGCGTACTTATTGACGGGCGCCAAATCCAAATGGAGCTTAAAGCACCTCTCAGGCCGTTGGACTGTGCAGTAAGTAAGGTTCTGATGGCGCAATTAGTGGCACGATGTAATTTTAATGTCTAGGGCTTCGTGTTGGCGTTGCGCCCGTCCCAGCAAGGCGTGTCTGTGCCCTTCGATTACTCAACAACATTCTGATATGCCGATTCTTTTGTTGCAGCACAGCGCTGAAGCTAAACATCCTTTTACAACCTCCAGACTGGCAGCGTTGGGCATAGACAATGCTGCCTTACTCACGGGTAAAGTGTTTCCCGTTGCAATGTGTCTGTCGATACTGACACGCTTTTCTGCAAAACGACCGTGCCTTTTATACTTTGATCACAACTACTCCAGTGGGGGTGATCAGCATTCTACGGCGCGACGTTACACTGAATGGCTGCTAGGGGCTTCAGGCCCTGTATTATTTCGTTTGCCAGAGCAGTGTGATGCATTGGTTGTGTTAGATGGCACTTGGCGCAATACGCGAGAACTGATGCTGCTGAATCCTTGGTTAGCAACCCTTCCAGTCTTAGGTTTAGCTGGTTCCTCTCAAAGTGAATACGTCCTGCGTAAGTCTCAGCATCAAGCAGGCCTATCAACAATCGAAGCCATCGGTCATGTGCTATATTGTACTCAAGCTGGTTTTGACCTCGATGCGTTTTTGCGACCTTTGCGCGCATTGGTCGAGCAGCAAGCGAAGCATTTTAGCCAGTAGACTGCCTACTCTGACGCTCACAAGCAGCGTTTAGTCTTGAAATTTCAGTGCTACGCCCCAACTAACAAGACTCCTCCATACAACTGTTGAATACTTAACTATGACAAAAGCGCTTGAAATTAAATCTCTCAACAAAACGTATAGTAATGGCTATGTGGCATTAAAAGACGTGTCGTTTGTGGTGGAGCAAGGTGATTTTTTTGCCTTATTGGGCCCAAATGGAGCAGGCAAGTCGACGACACTTGGGATTGTATCTTCGCTCGTTAACAAGAGTTCGGGGCAAGTCAAAATTTTTGGGCATGACCTCGATACAGATATTGTGGCGGCCAAAAGTTGTTTAGGTGTTGTGCCACAAGAGATTAATTTTAATCAGTTCGAAAAAGTGTTTGATATTCTTGTGACCCAGGCAGGCTACTACGGAATTCCTGCTCACGAGGCTCAGGTTACGGCAGAAATTTATCTAAAAGAGCTAGGCTTATGGGACAAGAGAGATGTGGCGGGTCGCATGTTATCTGGAGGAATGAAACGCCGATTGATGATTGCACGGGCCTTAATTCATAAGCCTAAGTTGCTTATTCTAGATGAGCCCACAGCGGGGGTCGATATTGAATTACGGCGCTCAATGTGGAAGTTTTTGCGCGATATCAATGAGGCTGGCACCACAATTATCTTAACAACCCATTACTTAGAAGAGGCCGAAGAACTTTGCCGTAACATTGCGATCATCGACCACGGTAAGATTCTAGAAAATACTAGCATGCGCGCCCTGTTAAGCACCTTGAGCAAAGAAACGTACATTATTGAAACCAAGCCCCAGTTAGCGACTGTGCCAGTTTTGGAAGGCTTCAAATTGGCTCTATCGGATGATGGAAACCTGGAGTTGACCCTTGAACGTGGCCAGGACATGAGTTCATTTTTCGAAGTCGCGGTAGGCAAACCTTGGCGAGTCGAAACTGTCCGTAGCAAGTCGAACCGTTTAGAAGAGTTATTTTTGGCCTTAGTCAGTTCAGGACAAAGTTTGTCTGCAAAGGAGAAAATGTAAGATGAACGCAAAGCAAATATGGATTGCCTTCTCGACTATTGTTGTTAAAGAAGTACGACGCTTTATGCGTATTTGGGCACAAACACTTTTGCCACCCGCGATTACGATGTCGCTCTATTTTGTCATATTTGGGAATCTAATTGGGTCTCGTATCGGCGATATGGGTGGCTACGATTATATGGACTTCATTGTGCCAGGCTTGATTATGATGTCTGTTATTACAAATTCTTATGCCAATGTAGTGTCGTCGTTTTTAGGTATGAAGTTTAAAAAAAGTATTGAAGAAATTTTGGTTTCACCTGTGCCAAACTGGGTTGTGCTTTCCGGTTATGTTGCGGGAGGCGTGACACGAGGCGTTGCGGTTGGTTTTATCGTGACACTCTTATCTTTATTCTTCACCGATTTGAGTATTCATCATTTAGGCATCACCGCTAGCATGGTGTTTTTAACGGCCATTGTTTTCGCCTTAGGTGGCTTTATTAATGCTGTTTTTGCGACGAAGTTTGATGATATATCGATTGTGCCAACCTTTGTGCTTACGCCCTTAACATATTTGGGAGGGGTGTTTTATAGTATTTCCTTGCTCCCCGAATTCTGGCAGACCGTGTCTAAGGCAAACCCGATTTTGTACATGGTCAACGCCTTCCGTTACGGGATTTTGGGTGTCAGCGATATCAATATAGGTTTCGCTTTTGCAATGGTTGGCGTGTTTATCGCCATACTTTTTACTTTTTCTCTTTACCTTCTCAATACGGGTAAAGGCATTCGTAGCTGATTTTTCTTTGCGTTGTCGCAGATTATTAATAGATTTGGAGTTTATATGGCTATCGTTGATAACAGCATGCTGGGCAAAGACAGCACCTATGTTGACCGCTACTCACCCGAATTACTGTTTCCTATTGCGCGCAATGAAAGTAGGGCATCTCTCGGATTGAACGAGCAAGATCTGCCGTTTGGTGGAGAAGATGTTTGGACGAGCTTCGAAGTGTCTTGGTTGAACTCTGGTGGAAAGCCACAAGTGGCGATAGCTGTCTTCAAGATTCCCTGTGATTCGACCAATATTATTGAATCAAAATCCTTCAAGCTCTATTTGAATTCGTTTAACCAAGAACGACTCGATAGCCAGTCTGCTTTTATCTCGATTTTAGAGAAAGACCTTAGTGCTGCTGCTGGGGCCAGCGTGACTGTAGTCTTGGAAGCTCTGCGAAGCGCCCGCCAAGCCATAAGCGAGCCTGACGGGGTTTGTATTGATGATATTGATGCCAGCGACTTCAGTTATGGTCAGGATGCTTCGCTATTGCGTCTGGAAGGCGGTTCAGAGGAAGAGGTAGACGAAACTCTTTACTCTGACCTGTTGCGCTCAAACTGCCCAGTGACCAATCAGCCAGACTGGGGGAGCGTGGTAATCCGCTACAAGGGGCCCAAGATTAATCATGAAAGTCTATTACGCTACATAGTATCGTTTAGGCAGTGTCAGGATTTTCACGAGCATTGCGCAGAGCAGATTTTTTGCGATCTAATGAAGCAGTGTTCTTGCCGTTCTCTAAGTGTATTGGCGAGGTATACCCGCAGAGGTGGGTTAGATATAAACCCCTATCGCGCGACACCTGACCAAAATCAAAATTCGCCTGACACGCGTTTTATTCGGCAATGAAACCAGTTTTTCTGCTTAGGCCTGTGTGAATAAAAAAAGTTTTAGGCGCGATCTTTTAGCTTTTCTGCAGCCCGCTCTAGGGCGCGAACAACAAGGTCTTTTTCTTCGTTTGTCACTTTATCGGTATCTAGATATAGAGCGAAGCCGCCGGTTTCATGTTCGATGAAGCTTTGGCCTGCACCGATATCGCGACGGAAATCGATTACTTGGTAGATGGGCACTGGGCGAGAAAAGCCTTTTACTGTGATCTCACCTTTGTCACGACACATAACCTTGTCTTTCACTAAAGAGAAGGTTTCGTAAGAGACCAAAATTTCGCCAGGCTCTGCTAAGGCTTCAAGGCGTGAGGCTAAGTTGACCTCCTTGCCGATGATCGTATAGTCCATGCGGTTTTCGGCGCCAAAATTACCGACGGTACTGTACCCTGTGCTCACGCCGATGCGTATCTGTAGCGGGGTTTTTATACCTTGGCTTTGCCATTTCTGACGCAGAATCTTCATATGCTTGCGCATCTCAATCGACATTGCGACGCAGGCTAAGGTGTCTTCTTTGGGGCCACGGCTAGTTGGGTCTCCAAAGAAAATCATAATAGAGTCGCCGATAAATTTGTCGATGGTGCCGCCATACTTGAGCGCTATTTGAGACATCTCATTGAAGTACGAGTTTAGTAGTTCGGTAAGGCCTTCCGGCTCCATTTCCTCTGCAAGCTCTGTGAAGCCCTTAATGTCAGAAAAGAAAATGGTGAGTTTTTTACGCTGAGTTTCAAGCCGAACGTCACGTTCACCTGTAAATATAGATTGCCAAACTTGAGGGGATAAATATTTAGCAAGCTTGTGCGATAGTGAAATTGATTGCTCTCGCTGGTGTTGTATTTGAGACTTTGCTTTCACCAGAGCTTTTGCTTGTTGGTGCGTATAGTAGGCGGTCACCGCAACATAAATACCCGAGCCAGTACCCGCTACAATACTAACAATGGCAGGCTCAGTTGGCGCAAATTCTAGCCCAATGAGCATGCTTGAGACGATCGTGGAAACGATTAAAACGAAGTTACCAAGCAAAAAGACGCGCATTCCCCCAACAACGATAAAGCTAAAGCTAGCCATCATGAGTGAGAATAGGGATGCCGTGAGGCTGAACTGCATAAGGACCAAGGTGAAGCCAGCGAGCGCACCATCTATCAGTAAAGTGATCTCTCGAGCAGGCCCACTTTGGCTAAGATTTAGGTGGCGAATAATAAAGTAGAGTGCGTGAGGCCAGAGCATGGCAACTGGAACGAACCAGATTAGGCTCTCGTCAAAGTGGCCTACCATTATGCCAGTAATAAACGTAACACTCGACGTTAGGTATGCCAAAACGCGACCATTGTAGGCCGGCATTACCGACGGCGGCGCATCATCACTTGTTGCAAGCGGGTTTTGAATCATATTTTTATTTGCACTCGCTGAAACCCTTTACTTTGTATTTTCTAATTTGAATCTACAAATAAGAGTATGCTCTAGGCTTGTTATGTATTCAGGCTTTATATTTAATTCGTTAAGATGCACCTAAACTAGAATCGCTGCGTTAAGCATGGTCGAACGCACTGTTTGGTATTGGTCTTAACTATTTATATGTGTTTTCTTTTCTGCTACATGTTCTGATCTATGTTCTGATCTATGTAGTAACCGTAACAGAGTCGAACACGGTGTATGCCTGTTTGTGGACAGCGCTTAGATTAGCACCTCCGTTTTTGTTAGACAATTGTTCTCACGATTCAATATAAGGAACTTCATGAACCAAGATAGTGAAACTGCTGAAAATGTTCTAGACGCATTGAAGAGGCGTGTGTCTTTTCCGAGACTTGCCGCGCCAGCACCTGAAGGTGAAATCTTGGAAGAGATTTTGATGGCTGCCGCCCGAGCGCCTGATCACATGATGTTGCGGCCTGCGCGCTACTTGATATTGGAGGGTGAGGCCTTAGCAAAACTAGGGGTTATTTTTGAATCTGTAAAACGAATAGAGCGTCAAGATTGCAGCGACATGCAGTACGAGAAGTTTCGAAAAATGCCAATGCGCGCGCCGATGATTCTCGTCGCGATTTCAAAGAACATAGATCACTCCAAAGTTCCCAAGCATGAACAGGAGCAATCGGTGGCTTCCGGTTTGGCTTACATTCTTCTTGCTTTGCAGGCTAGGGGCTTCGGCGGAATTTGGCGTACCGGCGATATGTCGGAGAATGCTCAGGTTAAAGAAGGCTTGGGTATTGAAGCTCACGAGAGTTTAGTAGGGTTTCTCTATGTGGGAACACCATGTGGTGAGCCAAAACCTATTCCTCAAGCAAAATTCACGGATTATTTTTCGTATTGGACATAGAGTTCAATGATTCAATCTCGAGTTTGTTTGACTGTTTTTTGTGCGGCTTTGGAACGCGCAATCTCGCGTTTCATAGCGCTCTGAGTAAACGTTCAACAATAACGGCAATGGGCAGTTAGATGGGTCATAAATTGCCGTTTTTCATTTCAAATGCAGTATTTTAAGTTGTTGATTTAAAACAATAAAATAATTGGCACTCCTCTTGCTATTGTCATTCCAGTAAGTAATTTTTGGAAGGCAGCATGGCATTATCATTCGACAAAGCACTCGGTATACATCCTCAAGCTCTAGAGCTACGGGTGCAGCGTGCCGAGTTAATGGCTAACAATCTGGCCAACGCCGATACACCTGGGTTTAAAGCTCGGGATATCGACTTCAGGGCGGTAATGGCTCAACAGCTTGGTAATGCTTCTGATGGCGAATTGGCCATGAGTACAACCAATGGTCGTCATGTCGATGCAGGTGCGCAAGCAAGCGATGCCAATGTGTTGTATCGCAACCCGCTTCAGCCCTCGGTAGATGGCAATACGGTGGATACTCAGCAAGAGTTGGCGGAATTTAGCAAGAATGTTCTCGACTACCAAGCAAGCTTTCAATTTCTAAATGGCAAGTTCAAGTCGCTAACTCAAGCGATTAAGGGTGAATAAGTATGTCATTAAATTCTATTTTTGATATCGCAGGATCAGGCATGTCGGCTCAGTCGCTAAGACTGAACACCACGGCTAGTAATATCGCGAATGCAGACAGCGCCGCAAGCAGCACGGGCGAAGTCTATCGTGCTAGGAAGCCTGTGTTTTCTGCCATTCAGCAAGACGTGATGCTGGGTTCGGCTCAGGAACAAATGTTTGGTAAGGCCGCAGGAAGTGGTGTTCAAGTGGATGGCATTGTGGAAAGTGAAGCGGCACTAGATATGCGTTATCAGCCTGACCACCCCATGGCTGACGACCAAGGGTATGTGATGTACCCCAATGTAAATATTGTGGAAGAAATGGCTGACATGATGTCTGCCTCACGCAGCTTTCAAACGAACATTGATGTCATGGATGCAGCCAAAACCATGATGCAACGAATTTTAACTCTCGGCCAATAAGTAGGGCATTGATATGACAGAAATTACGAATGCACGCGTTGCCGATCCTTTATCGAGCTATCGTGTCGAGCAAGAAACTGAGGCCACTCGAGATGGTGGCGAGCTAGGTAAGAACCAGTTTCTCGACCTGATGATTGCTCAGCTTGAGAACCAAAACCCTCTTGAGCCGCAAGACAATGGGGCGTTTATCTCCCAATTGGCCGAGTTTAGTGCCTTGGAAGAAATGCAGCAGATTAATAATTCCGTAAACAACTTCACCACTAAATTTCAGTCAACTCAGGCCTTGCAAGCTTCGGCGATGGTTGGTCGAAATGTCTTGGTTCCAGGTACTGAAGCGCCTCTGACAGATGATGGAACACTAGCTGGCACAGTAGAAGTGCCTGCGGGCACGAGCTCTTTAAGTGTTTCTATTTTGAATGGTTCGGGTGAGTTGGTGCGTCGCGTAGAGTTGGGGCAACAAGTTGCCGGTTCTGTGCCGTTTGAATGGGATGGTAAGAATGAAGACGGTGAGGCGATGCCATTTGATCGCTACACAGTCAAAGCTGAAAGCAAGACAAGTACAGGTGCGGAGCAGTTAGATACATTATTCGAGTCGCAAGTGAATAGCGTTTCGATTGCTCAGACAGGAGCGGTAACGCTTAATCTGGCCGGCCTTGGAGGCGTTCCGTTAGAGAGCGTCCGAGAAATTAATTAACCAAAATCAGCACGATCAGTATGATCATTAGAGGTGTAACATGACATTCAACGTAGCGCTCAGTGGATTAAAAGTTGCTGCCACCGATTTAGAAGTGACAGGTAATAACATTGCGAATGCGAGTACGGTCGGCTTTAAACGCTCCCGTGCTGAGTTTGGCGATGCCTACTCCAACAGCTTTTTTGGAGGGGGTGTCACCGACGTAGGTGATGGTGTTTCTGTGCAAAACATTAGGCAGATTCATAGCCAGGGTAACGTCACCTTTACAGATAGTGGTCTAGATATGGCCATTACTGGTAATGGCTATTTTGTATTAAGTGACAACGAAGAAATTAAATACTCGCGAGCCGGTCAATTTGGTATTGATCGAGAAGGCTTCTTGGTAAACAACACGGGTATGCGTGTTCAAGGCTTTCAAGCGGATGATGAAGGAAACGTTTCTGGGGTCTTGGGTGATCTTGAGGTTGAAACCAATGACCTAGCACCGCGTCAAACTACCAACGTCACCACCTTGCTTAATTTAGATTCCTCAGAAGCTGTTCTGGCTCAGTCGGGCTCTACGCTTGATGCAGATGGCACCGCAATTGGCGTCGCTCAAACGGGAGCGAACAATGGTTACGCTAGCCAAACTATTGATGTGACCTTGGCGGATGGCACAACAAGTTCTGTCGTAACGGCCGCGAATGCGACGGCGGGAGCTACAGCTGCTCAGTTTGGCGCATTGGACGGTGTTGATGCGACGGCGCGCACGGCTGCTACTATTCTAAACGGTAGCTTCACGAATGCTTCGGGTGCAATGAACATTACGGTTAATGGTATTACCTTCCAACCAACGGGTGCCACGGTGGCTGACCAATTGGCTGACTTAGGTAGCAAGATTAACAACTCTGCCTTAGTGGGCATCACTGCTGTGTTGAACGGTACCGACCTTGAAATTATTCAGGATCAAGGGGCCGACCTCCAATTTGCCTTTGCGGGTGGTGCGGGCGATAGCTTTCAGATTCAAGGTACGGATGCGGTACCCACAAATGTGACCTTAAACACAGGTAATACAAGTGGTGTTGTAGGTGGTGCGATTGAATTTATTCTCGATGACGATGTTTCTTTTGTGAACAATGCGGGTTCATCGATTGTTGCGAATTTTGTGCCTCAGCCATTTACGAACAACGCTTTTAACCCAGAGGATGCGGGTACCTACAACCACGCAACATCTACCAAGATCTATGACAGTTTGGGTAACTCACATGTTCTAAGCATGTACTACGTGAAGCAGCCGCAGAACTCTTCTACTCAGCCTAATACATGGCAAATGCATGTACAGATCGATGGCCTTGATATAGGTGATCCATTGATTGGTGATCAGGCTTCTCGCGCAACATACAACGTCGTGTTCGAAGATGATGGCACCTTGAATGAAACGCTCACGGACGATGTGCTTATCTCAAACTGGGTGCCGCGTGATGCGGAAGGAAATCCGAACGGTGCATCGGCTCCTCTCAATGTTGTAAATGGCGGCCAGTTACCGATTTCGTTTCCGCCTGATAGCTCTAACTTTGAAATAGATATCGCAACGCTTACGCAGTATGGCAGTCCATTTGCAGTAAATGACTTGAGTCAGAATGGTTTTACCACCGGTCGACTTGTGGGTCTTGATGTCGATGGTTCGGGCGTTATCCTTTCTCGATTCTCCAACGGTGAGACTCAGGTTCTAGGGCAGGTAGCATTAGCGAACTTTCGCGACAAAGAAGGTTTGGCACCAATTGGGGATAGTGTTTGGGTTGAAACCTTCTCATCTGGCGATGCGGTAATCGGAGCGCCGGGCACGGCTTCTCTTGGTACCTTGACGGCATCGGCAACAGAGTCTTCAAATGTTGATTTGTCTCAAGAGTTGGTGAATCTGATTGTTGCACAGCGTAACTATCAGGCGAACTCTAAAACTATTGAAACAGCCGACACGATTCAGCAAACCATTCTGAATATTTAATATTGAGAATGTTCTAGCGAGCATTAAACGAGGTGGCGCATGGATAAGGCTTTATATATCGCGATGACTGGAGCAAAACAGAATATGTTTGCCCAGCGCGCGCACTCCAATAATTTGGCAAACGTGAATACCACGGGTTTCAAGGAAGATTTTGCGCAGGCGCGCAGTATGCCGGTTTATGGTGAGCACTTTCCTACGCGCGCTTATTCGATGACTGAGCGCCCAGGTACGAGTTTTGAGCAAGGCCCCTTGCAAGAAACTGGCAACAACTTAGATATCGCTCTTAAAGGCGATGGCTGGATTGCTGTTGAGTCGCCTTCAGGTGAAGAGGCGTACACGCGTGCTGGCGACTTGCAAATCGACGTTAACGGTATGTTGCGCACAGGCGCAGGTATGCCAGTGCTGGGTGAGGGCGGACCTATCGCCTTGCCGCCCGCTTCGAGTGTAGAGATCGGCAGCGACGGTACCATTTCTATATTGCCTCTCGGCGCCGGAGTCGGTTTAGCGCAAGTTGATCGCATTCGCTTGGTTAATCCAGACCCTAAAGATCTAGAAAAAGGCGATGATGGACTTATTCGTCTAAAAGATGGCGCCCTAGCTGCAGAAGTAGATGACTCGGTTCAAGTTGAGTCTGGTTTCCTTGAGGGTTCTAATGTGAACTCTGTTGCCTCGCTTACTGAAATCCTTTCTTTATCCCGCCAATATGAACTCCAAGTAAAATTAATGAGCCAAGCTGACCAAAATAGTGAAGCTTCGGCACGCTTGTTGCAATTCTCTTAGTATCAGCCAATGAATCGTTGAAAGCGGCATAGTTTAGCTGCTTTAAACGAGTCAAATTGAGTCGCTGTCCGATATTCAATTTGGGAGAATGCAATGCATCCAGCATTATATGTCAGTCAAACCGGCCTTAGTGCTCAAGACACTAAGCTCACGACTATATCTAACAATCTGGCAAACGTAGGTACCATCGGCTTCAAGCGTGATGATGCGGTTTTCCAAGATTTGCTTTATCAGATTAAGCGTGACCCAGGTGCTCTAAGTTCACAGGATTCCCAATTGCCATCCGGCCTTCAGCTAGGCACAGGTGTGCGGGTTGTCGGAACCACCAAGCAGTTTAGTCAAGGTTCCATGCAGATGACTGAGCGACCATTAGATTTGGCGATCGAAGGTCGAGGCCTGCTGCAAATAGCGCTGCCTGATGGCACCACAGCTTATACACGAGATGGACAGTTTCAGGTCGACTCCGACGGGCAAATTGTTACCGCTAATGGTCACCTGCTCGAACCCGCAATTACGATTCCTGAAGGTATTTCGCAACTGACAATTGGCAGTGATGGTGTTGTATCAGGCACGCAGGCTGGCGAGCCTGACTTGCAGCAATTGGGTCAAATTGACTTGGTTGATTTTATTAACCCTCAGGGTTTGAAGGCGATTGGTAATAACCTATTCCGTGAAACAGAGGCCAGTGGCGATCCGATCACGGGAACACCCGGCTTAGACGGAATGGGCTCTTTGAACCAAGGCATGCTCGAGACGTCAAATGTGGAAGTTGTGACTGAGCTGGTCAATATGATTACCACGCAGCGAGCGTATGAAATGAACTCGAAAGTCGTTTCGACAGCAGACCAAATGCTGCAGTTTATTTCCCAGAACTTATAAGTTTAGCTTGATGGTAGGCATTATGGTTTTCGATTTAATGAAACAAATAGAGAAGGGGGTGACCATGCAGGTTTTTACACGTTCAGTCATGCGGCTGTCTCTGTTGGTTTTGCTGGCTCTGCAGTTCGCGTGTGCAAATGTCACGCGTGAAGAACCTGTGCAGGACGACCCAAGGTATGCACCGGTTGCAGCGCAGAGTTTGTTGATGGGGGAGATGGTGACCGGCGGTATCTATCAGCCTACACGTCAGTTTAGTTTCTATGGCGATCAGGTTGCTTTAAACGTAGGCGATATTTTGACAGTCACGCTGCAAGAGTCGACACGGGCAACGAAAAAGGCTGATACCTCTTACGATAAAGATGACGAAGTTAACTTTAACGAAGCGACTATTTTGGGCAACACTATTAACTACAAAGGTATGAGTTTGTTGACAAACCCAAGCTTTGAACGGGCTTTTGAAGGGACTGCCGAGAGTGGCCAGAGCAACAGCTTGGCAGGCAGCATTTCAGTGACTGTCGCAGAAGTTTACCCAAATGGCTTATTGCGTGTTCGCGGTGAGAAGTGGCTGAAGTTAAATCAAGGTGATGAGTATGTTCGCTTGACGGGTTTAGTGCGTCCTCAGGATATTGGAACCGATAACACCATCTCTTCATCAAAAGTGGCGGATGCTCGTATCGCTTACGGCGGTACAGGAGAGTTCGACCAAGTTAATCGCCAAGGGTGGTTATCTCGATTCTTTAATAGCGAATGGTGGCCGATGTGATGAATATTCACCAGATTAGACGGATAAGGGCCAACACTAAGGGCTGGTTGCTTGCAGTCGTGTTGTTTGTCGGGCTGTTGTCTGAAGCGGCAATGGCAGATCGTTTGAAAGACCTAGCAAGCCTCGAAGGCGTGCGAACTAACCAACTAATCGGCTACGGTTTGGTCGTTGGCCTTGACGGTACAGGCGACAAGACGCCATTTACCAGTCAAACGTTCCGTAATTTGATGGACAAGTTTGGCATCACTATTCCTGCCGGAGTTGACCCTAAAGCGAAGAACGTAGCGGCCGTTGCTGTGCATGCGGAACTTCCGGCTTTTGCTCGACCGGGGCAGCGTATTGATGTGACGGTGTCTTCTTTGGGAGATTCTAAGAGCCTAAGAGGTGGGTCGTTAATCATGACGCCACTTAAAGGCGCCGATGGTCAGATTTACGCAATGTCTCAAGGTAGTTTGGTTGTTGGCGGTTTTGGCGCGAATGGCAGTGATGGTTCATCTATTACTGTGAATGTGCCGAGTGTTGGGCGTATTCCTAATGGTGCGACAGTGGAGCGCAGCCTTACCAGCCCGTTTGCTCGTGGTGACACGATAGCCTTTAACTTGCACAACCACGATTTCACCACGGCAATGAACGTCGTACAGCAAATTAACGACATGCTCGGTCCAGCGACTGCGTATGCTCAAGACGGCGGCACCATTGTGGTGAAGGCGCCGCGAGATGCGTCGCAGCGTGTATCGTATCTGTCGATGCTAGAGAACATTAATGTGCAGCCGGGCGAAGCCTCTGCCAAGGTTATTATTAATTCGAGAACGGGCACCATTGTGGTCGGCCAGAATGTGAAGGTGCTTCCTGCAGCGGTGACGCACGGAAGTCTTACTGTAACCATTAACGAAAACCCAGAAGTGAGTCAGCCTAATGCTTTTGGTGAAGGAGATACGGTTGTGGTTCCTCGAACTGAAATCAATGCAGAGCAAGAAAAAGGGCGCATGTTTCAGTTTGGTCCTGCCACGACGCTTAGCGAAATCGTGCAAGCAGTTAACCAAGTGGGCGCAGCGCCTGGCGATATCATGGCTGTACTTGAAGCGCTCAAGCAAGCCGGCGCGCTTAAAGCCGAACTAATAGTGATCTGATTATGTTGAACTCTAATCGCTTAGACAACTATAACGACATTGCTGCCTTGCAGAGCCTTAAGGCTCCGAAGGCTAAGCAAGACGGCGCAGCGATTAAAGAAGTTGCAAAGCAATTTGAGTCCTTGTTCGTGTCTATGATGCTTAAGTCTATGCGTGAAGCGAACAAAGGGTTCTCTGAAGGAAATATGCTTAGCAGTAAGGACACAGAATTTTATCAGGAAATGTTTGATAGCCAAATTTCAGTGTCGTTGTCTGGAGACAAAGGTTTTGGTTTAGCTGAAGTTATAGAGAAACAGCTGACGGCTAAGGCAAAAGCCGAGTCGCAGTCAGACGCTGAGTTTTCTATAGGAAGTCTTGATCAGTATCAACGGAAGGCGTTTCCGGCGCGTGATAGGGCAAAGCTCAACGAAGCGGTTGAACAAGTAGATAAAGCGCTTTCAGAACCTGCGAGATATGAGGCAGGTGCTTCTTTAGACGCATCCGTTGCAAATAATGAAGGTAACCCTGCTAGTGTGGTTGAACCTTCTGCTTTAGCGTTTAACTCCCCCTCCGAATTCGTTCGTAGCATGCTTCCACATGCAGAGCGCGTTGAATCAGAAACCGGAATTTCTGCTCGCCTGATGATTGCGCAATCAGCATTGGAGACAGGTTGGGGCCAAAAGCCTATTTTGAACAAAGATGGCAGTTCTAGCTTTAACTTATTTGGAATCAAGGCAAGTGCTGCTTGGCAGGGGCCGAAGGCCGAAGTATTAACCACCGAGTTTTATGACGGTTTACCTATTAAGCAACGGGCAGAATTTAGAAGTTATGGCTCGTATACCGAAAGCTTTCGAGATTATGCACAATTTCTAAAGAGCAATCCGCGTTATGAACCAGCCCTAGCGTTGCGTGAGGATCCCGTTGCGTTTGCTAGAGCTCTTCAATCTTCAGGTTACGCAACAGACCCCAACTATGCCAATAAGATTGAGGGTATCTTGGGACGTCATATTCCTGAAAGTGCTGATGTCGATGCACTAGAGTCAGGTGAGAGGTAGGTATGGCAGATCTAATCGGAATTGGTTTAACTGGGCTTAAGAGCCATCAAATAGGACTTTCTGTTACCGGTAATAACGTTGCCAATATAAACACGCCAGGCTATAGCCGCCAAGAAGCTATATTTGTTGACACAACGCCACAGTTCACGGGCGCGGGCTATTTAGGGCAAGGCTCGAATATAGAAACCATTCGCCGCATCACCTCTGGCTTTATCATTGAGCAACAGCGTTCGGATACGACGGTTTATAACGAACGTAATGCGGTGCTTGAGCAGGCTTCAATTATTGATAATTTGTTGGCAAGCCCATCTACTGGCTTAACGCCTTCACTCAGTCGATTCTTCGAAGCGTTTCAGGGTGCTGCGGAAGACCCTACCTCTGTTCCGCAGAGACAATTATTACTGACGCAGACCGAAGGCTTAGTGAGTCGCTTTCAAGCGCTAAGTGATCGCTTGAATAGTGTGCTGGGCAATATTAACCAAAGCATTGAAGCGGATATCGCGTCCATTAATAGTTTGGCGCAGGGTTTAGCCGAAACTAACGCAGCGATTGCGCTAGCAAGCAGTTCGGGTTCTGCAGGACAGCAGCCAAACCAACTACTTGATGAACGTGATGAAACTCTTCGTAAATTAGCAGAGTAT
>JAWUYI010000006.1:0-9964 GCA_034110885.1 Oleiphilaceae bacterium | reverse complement strand
CGAAGACGTTGCAGCACCGACTACATTTACGATAGACGCTGGCAGCAGTCTTAGACTTGAATCAATGGCAAAAAATACTTCTGATCAAAATAGAACTGGTGCCGCTAAATTCGGCGCCGCCACAACTGCCGACATCAACGGAACCTTGGAGTTTAAATACAGCAATATCGACTTTGTTAACGGAGTGTTTAACGTGAACAACGGTGGCGAGCTAAAGGTTGATTATCAGTCTTCGGTTTATCTGCAAGACCTCAATATCAATAATGGCGGTAAAGCCACGATCGAATCTAATGGCAAACTTAATGTAAGCCGTGAAATTAATTTGGATAACGCTGAACTTAGCCTTCCTTCAAGTGCTCGAATTAATGCAGGGCAGATCAATGTTATGGGTAACAGCTTGATCGCGGGCTCTACAAATACGTCGCGTATTGATACTCAAGTTTTGCAAGGGCAAAGTGGTAGTACCTTGCAAGTAAATGGTTTAAACCTGTTTAAAGCCGATACACTTCTGCTGGCGAATGGTTTTACCGTGAACGTGAATGAAGGTAATTTAAGTGTAAAAGGCGATATTGTCTTCAACGGAGGCGACCTAAATCTAACTAATGGCGCTGACCTTCTCTTGTTCGGCGTGAATAAAGGCAATTCAGGCGCTATCACGGCCAACGCCTCGAGCATAAAGGTTGTAAAAGACGCCGTGTTTGAACTGAACGATACGACTAGCGTATCGCTATCAAACAATGCCTCTATGGAAGTGTCTGGTGAGTTTTATACCGGCTCTAACCTTGTCCTTTCAACCGATGGAACAACCATGCTTTCAATTGTTGGTGATGCAAGCAGTGGCTATGAGGGAGTTATTAGCCCTGGTAGCAAAACCAGTAGCGCAAGCAAAGATGTGATCGGCACCTTAACTACAGACTCTGGAATTTACTTTACCAACTTTATCGATGCGGGCGCGTTTACAGCGACAGGAGCAAAAGATCTATTAGACACAGGGAGTTTTGACGGCGGTTACTATCTTGCCGATTTGCGCTTAAACGGCACAACCCCTGAAAATGATCAGATTTTATATGGTGATGGCGACGTGAATATTGCAGCCATGAAGGCCATTAAAGTGCGTTTGCATGGTAACCCAACAGCCGCAGCTTTAGACGGAAAAGAGTTTACCGTTCTGGCAGCACAAGATGGCACAAAAACTGGGCAGATTACTCGTCTGGATCAATATTTAGATATCGAAGAAGATTCGGGCATTCCCGTGCTGATCGATTTTTTTGCGGTGGATAACCAAACCAACGGAAAAGAAGACATTACCCTAGTAGCGGAAGAGCAATTGCCGATCACTCTGCAAAAACATACAGGGGTGAAAGGAAGTCGAAACAAACAATCGGTAGCGGCCTTGATGCCAGCTTCCCCCGTTTCAGTCCCTGGGCCAAGCGTTCCGGTGCAAACGCCGGCACAACAGCAGGCTCAGCTTGCTGTTCATACCGCACTTCAGAGCACCACTAATGCGCAGGTAAGCGGCAATTTTACCAGTATTCATCCTGAACCTATTGCGTCCAATATGACGGTTCAGATAGAGCAAGCTGATAACATGCTGAACACTGTGTTGTCGGTTAACTCGGTGAGCAAAAGCCCCGAAGACGAACAACAAGCCTTGGGTTCCTACTTTTTTGGTAGCAGCCAAGCAGATAACAGTGGGCTGTGGGCTAATATTAATTACATCGACGGTAAAGTAGACGGTCAAGATGACTTGGGTAGCTTTGATTATTACTTAAGCAGCTTTACGTTAGGGAGCGAGCTATTGTCTTCGCGCTCGTATGGTCTTGGTACCTTTTTTGGGTTTTCAAAGCAGGTGATGAACGAGCATGACCAGTCCGATATGAATTTTGACACGGATGCATACCACCTAGGCTTCTATGGTAACGCGCTGTTGAGTGAGAAAACCTCGATGAACTGGGCGCTGGGTCATGGCTGGTTAAGCACAGACTCTCGACGAGCGACGAGTCTTGGCTCAATCAATGAAACGGCGACAGCCGAGTATGATGGCCAGCTTAATTACATGGGGCTTCGATTAAATTACGACACGTCTTGGATGAAAGGTATCCAGAGCAAAGTATACGGCGGTTTTGCTTATCTTCGTAATGACCAAGAAGAATTTCAAGAAGAAGGTGCACCGACATTGGGTTTGAACATAGATCGCGTGATTGTTCACTCGGCTATCGTGAGTTTGGGCTTAGAAGTGAAGCGTGAGGTGGGTGCTGAGAAAACCACCCACCTTCTTACTGGTCTGCGTTATGACTATGATGCACAAGCAGATAAAAATTCTGAGCATGATATAACCGCCGCGTTTAGCTTTTCGCCCACACAAAAGCAGTCTTTTGTTGGGCAGAATAGAGGGCCACACGCGATTACATTGGATCTAGGCGTTGATCATGAAATTGAAGAAGATTGGCTCATAAGCATGGCGGGCAGCTTGACGCGTTCTAGTCATGGCAAAGAAGTGGGTGGCGATCTAACGATGAACTGGCTTTGGTAGTAGTTGTCGTGCAACCGATTCAGTTTTAGCTCTGAGTTTGAGTTCGAAATAGGTAGTCTTTGATATCAATGCTGTAGGTTTTGTTTGGCAGCCCCGTTTTAATGACGTAGTTTTTGCCGGCTGCGTCCTTGGGGTCTGCCGCTAGGTCAATAATGTAGGGTGAGCGAATTTTCTTATCCGCGCCTGCGACGAGCTCCACTTTGGGTTTGAGTCGAGCGTTGGGGTTAGATGAAATTACAATACCCACTTCCCCGTTACTCATTTCAACCAGCGTGCCTGGTGGATAAATGCCAATCATACGAATAAACACTTCTACGAGCTCTTTGTCGAAGTGTTTGTCGGTCTCGCTGAAAAGAATCTTGAGTGCTTCAAAGGCTGATAGGCCTTGTTGGTAACAGCGGTCACTGGTAATAGCATCATATACATCAACGACGGACACCATTCTAATGAATTTGTGCAGCAAGGTTGCATCAAGCTTTTCAGGATAGCCATTACCATCTACACGTTCGTGGTGATAGTGCGCGGTGTCAACCACCAAAGCCTCAAGCCCTTTCACTTCTTCTAGGACATCTTTACCCAGCACTGAATGCTGCTTCATGATGTCGTACTCTTCAGGCGTCAACTTTCCTGGTTTGTTAAGAATTTCTGAAGGGGTTTTGATCTTGCCGACATCGTGCAGCATACCGGCTAAACCGAGCAGTTCAAGGTCTTCATCCGGAAGGCCTAAAAAACGGCCAAAGGCGATGGAAAGGACGCCCACACGCATACAATGTTCAGAGGTATACTTATCTTCGTTCTTAATTCTTGTTAGCCAAAGAATAGCATTCGCATTACTGACAATGCTCTTCATGCACTCCCGAACAACGGCGCGTGATTCTTCTGCATCAAAGGCTTCGCCATTATTAATATTATCGAGAACCCTTTCGATGTGTGCATGTGTTTTTTCAAGGGTAAGCTTAGCCCGAGGCATTTCATCGTGAATATCTCGAGTTTCACGAAAACCGGAAATTGCATTGGGTGTCGTTCTTTTCACCGGCTTTCCTGCATGAAGCCAGCGTGGGTCATCCGTCTCGATAAGCACATAGGTGCAGTGCGATTGAAACATCTTAATGTCGTCAACCGTTGCAATCGTTAAACCCTGCATGAGTGTTGGCAGTTCCGTCCATGGTCGATCAGGATTAGACACATACATGCCTACCTCCAAGATCTCGACAGGGATTTTTACCTCAGACTTGTTGGAGTTATCTAAGGACTTTGGTTTATTGAAACGGCTAGGCGACATAGTTTTTTTCTAACAAGAAATCGAAGTTAACAAGAGGCTTAATATAAAGTTTTTCATCCAATTAGACTAGGTTAGTAATTTGAAACATTATAAAAATGCTTGGTTTCGTCCAGTTTTCTATCTGATTTTGTTGCAGGCAGGCCAGAGCAAAGAGGTGGGGGCAGGGTAGAGCGATCGTTAATATCTAAAAGCTCTTGCATTGAGATTTCAAACATTATTCATGATAGCGTTTAACTAATGTGAGAGCGGCTTCAAAGGGGGTGACTTTGCCTTCTAGAACTGCTGTTTTCAAATCGGGCATGGCGCTTTTGACGTCCGAGTCAGACTCAAAGCGTTCGAGTAAAAGCTGTTGAATCAAACTATTCATCCATTGTTCACTCTGTTCGCGGCGCTTACTCAGAAACAAACCATTCTCAGCAGCTTGTGAGAAGTATTCTTGCAACATCTTCCACACGTTTTCGATGCCTGAATTTTCTAAGGCAGAGCAGGTAAGTGCTTTTGGCTCCCAGATGCCGCCGCTGCGCATGAGGTGCAGAGCGTTTTGGTAATGACCTTTAGTCTGCTCGGCTTGCTTCAAGCTGTCACCGTCGGCTTTGTTAATCACTAGCGCATCGGCTAGCTCCATAATACCGCGCTTGATGCCTTGTAAGTCGTCGCCCGCGTTGGGCTGCATAAGAACTAAAAAGAAGTCGACCATCGATGCGACTTCATATTCCGACTGCCCCACGCCCACCGTTTCAACAAGCACGACGTCATAGCCTGCCGCCTCGCAGAGCAGCATGCTTTCTCGAGTTTTTTGCGCAACGCCGCCTAAGGCACCGCCGGCTGGGCTAGGGCGGATAAAGGCATTGTCTTCGCGGGCGAGTTTTTCCATTCGGGTTTTGTCACCCAGTATGCTCCCGCCTCGAATAGGGGAGCTTGGGTCTACGGCGAGCACCGCTACTTTTTTTCCAAGGCTTAGAAGGAACAGGCCAAACGCTTCGATAAAGGTTGATTTGCCAACGCCCGGCGTACCTGTTATTCCGATGCGCCAAGACTTGCCTGTTTCAGACAAAACTGAGTTGAGCAGAGCTTGTGACTGCTGGTGATGCTCGGGTTTGGTGCTCTCTGTAAGAGTAATGGCCTTGGCTAAGGCCCTTCGTCTGACGGAATCGCTCGTTGGTTGCAGTAACTGCTCACTCAGAGTCAAAGGGCTTGGTTGCATGCTCAACTCAAAGACAGCTAGTTGTTAGGAATGGCATCGAGTACCATTTTTGCAGAAAGCGGAATGCGTGTTCCAGGACCAAAGATACCCTTAACGCCGGCTTCGTATAAGACATCATAATCTTGTTTCGGAATCACACCTCCGGCTACCACGATAATGTCTTCAGCACCTTGATCTTTAAGTGCTTGAATCAGCGCGGGAATCAAGGTTTTGTGACCCGCTGCTTGAGAGCTAACGCCAACAACATGCACGTCGTTCTCAATGGCCTGTTTGGCGACTTCTTCTGGAGTAGAAAACATGGGGCTTAAGTCAATATCAAAGCCGACATCGGCAAAGGCTGTTGCGATGACTTTGGCGCCACGGTCGTGACCATCTTGTCCCATTTTGCACACAAGCATACGAGGGCGTCGGCCTTGCTTTTGAGCAAACTCTTCGATGTGCTGCTTAATCTCTTGCCAGTCCTTATCGTTCTCGTACGAGGCGCCGTACACGCCGCTTATGGTTTTAGAATGTGCTTGATAGCGTCCAAATTCTTCTTCCATAGCATCGGATATCTCACCGACCGTTGCTCTGAGTCGCGCGGCATCAACGCTCAGTGCTAATAGGTTACCTTCCCCACTGCGCGCAGACTCTGTGATCGCAGCGAGTGCTTTTTCTACCGCCGTGTTGTCACGGGAAGCTTTGATGCTCTTTAAACGCTTAATTTGAGACTCGCGCACCGCCACGTTGTCGACTTCGAGAATATCCAAGTCGTCTTCATGGTCGAGTACATGCTTATTAACGCCGACGATGACATCTTCGCCACGGTCGATGCGCGCTTGTTTGCGTGCGGCGCTTTCTTCGATACGCAGCTTAGGCAAACCCTCTTCAATGGCTTTTGCCATACCGCCTTTCTCTTCGATCTCTTCAATCAAGGCCCAAGCTTTATCCGCAATTTGTTGGGTTAGGCTTTCCATCATATAAGAGCCGCCCCACGGGTCTGCAACCTGCGTAATGCCGGTTTCTTCTTGAATGATGATTTGGGTATTTCGTGCAATACGTGCTGAGAATTCAGTTGGCAAGGCAACCGCTTCGTCTAGGGCATTGGTGTGCAATGACTGTGTGCCGCCAAATACCGCGGCCATGGCCTCGATCGTCGTGCGAATCACATTGTTGTAAGGGTCTTGTTCGGTGAGCGACCAACCTGATGTTTGTGAGTGCGTGCGTAGCATCGAGGACTTAGGGTTCTTGGGCTCGAACTCAGACATGATTTTGTGCCACAGCAAGCGGCCTGCGCGTAGCTTGGCAATTTCCATATAGAAGTTCATGCCAATGCCCCAGAAAAACGAAAGCCTTGGTGCAAAGGCGTCGACATCTAATCCAGCGTTTAGCGCCGTGCGCACATACTCGCGGCCGTCGCTGAGAGTGTACGCTAGCTCGAGTGCTGCATCGGCTCCGGCTTCTTGAATATGGTAGCCAGAGATAGAAATGCTGTTAAAGCGCGGCATGTTTTCTGAGGTATAGCCGATGATATCGCCAATGATCTTCATCGATGGAGTAGGTGGGTAAATATAGGTATTGCGTACCATGAATTCTTTGAGAATATCGTTCTGTATGGTACCTGCAAGCTGATCTTGTGAAACGCCTTGCTCTTCGGCTGCGACAATGTAGCTGGCGAGCACCGGTAACACGGCGCCGTTCATGGTCATCGAAACCGATACTTTATCGAGCGGGATTTGATCGAACAGGATTTTCATATCCTCGACCGAATCAATCGCAACGCCAGCTTTACCAACGTCCCCTGTTACACGCGGATGGTCCGAGTCGTAGCCGCGATGGGTTGCAAGATCGAAAGCAACGGAGACACCTTGCGCGCCGGCCGCAAGGTTCTTGCGATAAAAAGCGTTGGACTCTTCTGCTGTAGAGAAACCTGCATATTGGCGGATCGTCCAAGGCCGGCCAGCGTACATAGTCGCCATTGGGCCGCGCACATAAGGTGCCATGCCGGGCAGGGTGTCGGTATGTTCAAGATTAGCGGTATCATCTGCAGTGTAAAGAACTTTGACAGGAATGCCCTCGGGCGTTTGCCATGTCATCTCATCTGGCGTCACGCCTTTCATCTGTTTGGTCGCTAAGGCTTCCCAAGCGTTCATGTCTGCAGTTTTTTTATCGCTCATGCTTTCTCGCTTATGTTCTTTTACCCAAGGGGCTTACTTTGCTATGTGTTTGCTGCGTGTGGACCAGAATTACTATAAAGCTTGTTAGTGATCCATGGGTTGATTTAGCTCAACCAATACACCGTCACAGCTTTTCGGGTGAATGAAAATCACCTTGCAGTTGTGGGCACCAATGGTTGGAGCATCCGATAGAAATTGATAACCCTTGGCTTTCAAACGTGCCACGTCTTCTTCAATGTTGTCGCTTGCAAAGCAAAGGTGATGAATGCCGCCGCCTTTTTTATCCAAGTACTTTTGCACCGGGCCCTCGCCGTTAAGTGGGTGTACCAATTCTATGTTCGAGTTTTGAATTGGGAAAAACGCAGCGCTGGTTTTCGCCTCGGGTACGTCTTCTTTGCCTTTAAGGTTTAAGCCAAAGTCTTCAGCAAAGCGTTCAATAGCTTTTGTTAAATCTGGTACAGCAATGGCAATGTGATCTAAACCTGTAATCATAATGTTTTCTTTCCTATGTCCAGTTCTAAATTTGGTTTTATCTCTTTTTATATCGTTTTATAGTGCGGCCAAGAAACGTTTGCATGCGTCAGTCTTGCGCTGGGCGATCACTTCTGGGCTGAGTGTTTCGATCTTTTCGTCCGGTACAATCTTGAAGATAGGTTGGCCTTTCTTGATGATCTCGCCGTCATTTTCGATCAAGCATTTTGCGATGGTGCCAGCAAATGGAGCGTTGATTTTATTGAACATTTTCATGACTTCAACAATGTACAAGGGCTGACCTGCGGCAAAGTGATCGCCTTCTTGGATGAACTGATCCATGCCTGGAGCTTCACGGGAATAATACATGCCCCCAGAAACCGAGAGGATCTCATCGCTCTTCGCCATCGGCGGTGGCACAAGCACTTTAGCCATCTCGTCTTGCAGCTTTTTAGCCAATAAGCTTTCGGGAATATCTATGCTCAGGTCTTTGTTGACCCGCAGGTCGAAGAAGCCTGAGTGGTAGGCCGTGTGAGCAAGAAGCAAGAGAATGTCGTTGCCAAGCTGATAGCCTCTGTGAGCCGCTTGCACCTGTGGCCAAGAACTGCTGTCGAAGCCTTTTGGTGCTTTGGATTTTTCAAGTAATTGGCTAAGCTCGGCGAAGTCTTGCGTTCCAGTTTTGCTTTCTAATACCTTATAAAACTCAATAGCTTGCTGCAGCAACTCGTGATCATGATCCCAAATCATGGTGGATGCAGGGCTGTCTGCTTCGTAATTCATATTGAGGTAGTGATAGGCGTCTGACAAAACATAAATCGGATTTTTACGCCATTCTAGCTTGCCTGCTTTGCTGAGATCGAAATGCTCTTTATTAAGGCTCAACCATCCTGACAGCACATGAGGGTTACTAAATAGCTGTTTAACAGGGCGCATTAAGAGCAAGGCCTTGCGTTCGGCGGCGGCCAGCACTTCATCGGAGCTGCCTTTGTTTTTCGCAACGGCGTCGGCGATTAAGTTTTGGTACACGATATCGACATCAAGGTCGCTCGCGGTCTGCTTAAGCAATCCTACTGCCGTCAAATAAGGCACGATGAAGCGGGTCGTAGGGCGAGCATTAATGTTGTTACCGATAAACCAGTTGACCAAACCATAGTGAAATTCAAGGTTGGTAGAGAGGTCTTTGCCTTCGAGTTTGGTGACGCGAAGTATGTCGGCTAAGTGCTGGTAGCTAGCCATGCGCGAGTTGCCAACCGTTAGCAGCAAGGCAACGTTACTGTCATAAGCGCCCGCTAGGTGGTAGCTCATAAAGACGTCTGTATCTGGGTTGTGCAGGCTAATGCCTTGGTCGTCTCGAATCTCGCCTTCGATGGGATCAGACCAGTACTTAATAATGCCGCCAGCATGAGGCGCTAGTGCATCGTTGGTTGCATTTAGGCGTGCTTCAACCGATGCCGTAAAACGTGGCACACGCTCTGGTCTCGGCAGGCGTTCGCCATGAGCGGCAAGTAATACCATCGCTTCAACCAGAGATGTGACCAAAAAGCTGTCATCAGCATCGTCTGGGTTGGTGAACTTCATGCTGTAGCACAGTTCAGTTACGCGGTGTTCAACCTGAATCCGTGTATTCATTTCCATAAAGAAGTGCTTGTCTCGGTCGACAATACATTCAAATGTTGAAACGCTATCTAGGCCCACGGCTTCGCCAAAGCGCTCAGCTTCCTGCTCCATCGCCTCAAGCGTTTTGATGTCTTGGCTGAGTATTTTGACTTCGTCGTCGCGCTCGTCTTTAACTGCTTGAGCAAGCGCATTTTGCAGGTCTTCAGTGGTAACAGACACTTCAAGTAGTTTTTGTTCGTGCATCTGCAAGGAACAGTCACGACCGCCGAGAGCAATCGTCCATTCACCGTTACCAATGACCTGTATTTCCTGGTGACGGGTGGTTTCAATGTTGAGCTCAATCAGAATATTTTTATTGTCACCGGCACCGGTTGCTTTCACTTCGTTTAGAATTTCTAAAACAAGCGATGGTGCCGTTTCGGAAACAGCCTTTAAACGTTCTTCTGGGCTGCCTTCAAACGAAGAGGGGCTTGGCAGAATACGCTGGCCTTTACCTCCGCCACCGCCAATACACTTCAAGCGCACACGGTTTTCTGGAAACTTATGGCCAATCTCAACCACTTGCTCGGCAATGGTTTCTTGCAGTTCGGCGACCGTAAATAGGTCGATGCCTTTTTGATACGAGGCGGTAAGCACAAGGTCTGCTTTGTCTTCGACGGTTTCTGCTTGTTTAATCGCCTCAACGAGATCTTGTTGCTTCA
>JAWUYI010000005.1:0-12423 GCA_034110885.1 Oleiphilaceae bacterium | reverse complement strand
TGAGCTTAACTCTGAACGTCTAGATAACCTGTTAGAACAAGAAAACGAAGACATCCGTGCACTAAAAATCCGACAAACACCCACGTTCTTTGTTAACAAAAAACCCTTAGAAGAGTTCGGCGCTCAGCAGCTCTATGATTTAATAGTTGATGAAATGAACAAGTAGTGCATTGACGTAAAAACCGTAATTTTCTGTTAGTCGTTGATAAGGTACTTTTGAAAAGCCTGCGAACCTCGCCCTAAGCGCCTCACATTGTTGAGCGCTTCACTTGCACTAAGGTCTAGTTTTGTAACGCGTTCCGAATGAAAGTAAACAACCGACCCAGACCATGGGTCCGGCGCCCCGGGCAGATAGATAACGACTTGGTCATTGTCTAGACGTTCTATTTCGAACCCAAGTTGAGAGTTGTCGTCGAACTTTACAATCACAGGGTGCATGCTTTTGGCTTCGGCTTCATTGAGCTTAATACTGTCGGTATACGCTTTGATGAAAGAGTACCCAGGAATCGCGAGCAAGCGGCTGTCGATAGCTCCATAGAACTTTTTCGCGGGCGTGCTCATGGCAATCATGCCGGCCAGAAAACACACCACTAGAATCGCGGCGAGCGCGACTAGGTTTGCTAGCGCAATGCCTCCAATCGTCTCAATCGGGATTAACTGACTGATTGGTCCAGCAACCTTGAGCATTAACTCATATGCCTTGCTTAGTATCATGATAATAACGACAACCGGAATCATGAACACAAGTCCACCAATCGTTGTCGCTTTAATAAAGTTCACGCCGTTACCACCCATTGAAACTTTTCCTTTTTATAATCAACGCCGCGTTAGATTTTACCGCTCTTTTACGACGATCACACCTAGTAGGCGTTACTGCCCCTTTTTGCGCTCTGAGTTTAACGCTCTAGCGCGCTACGCCCAAACCTCTAATCGTAAGGACTAAGACGAAGCAGTCGGCCGCCTTTTCTGTCTTCTAACACCCAGAGTGCGCCGTCGGGGCCTTGTTCAACTTCTCTAATGCGCTTCTTCATAGCGAATCGTTCGACTTCTTCCGCTTCGTCGCCTTTAATTTCTAGCCGTAGCAAGGACTGCGACCTAAGTCCGCCGATAAACGCGTTTCCTTGCCACCCTTTAAACATTGAACCGGAATAGATAATCAGGCCTGAAGGCGCAACTGTCGGCACCCAATATACTTCGGGCGCATTAAAGTCTGGCCTTGTATCGTGGTTTGGAATAGACACTCCGGAGTATTGATCACCCCAAGATACAATCGGCCACCCGTAATTGTCTCCACCCACAATGAGGTTGAATTCGTCACCGTCCTTGGGGCCCATCTCGTGCGTCCAAAGCCGACCTTGTTGGTCGAAAGCAATTCCCAAAAGGTTCCGATGCCCGATAGACCAGAAGCTTTTTGCTAGCTTGCCCTTGTCCTGAAATGGATTGTCAGATGGCACAGACCCGTCGGCATTCAAACGAATCACCTTACCCAAATTCTGAGTCCAGCTTTGGGCTGGCGATTGTTTTTGTCGATCACCAGAGGTAATGAATAGATGCCCATCTGGGCCAAATGCCAAGCGGTGCGAATAATGCCCTTCGCCCGTCACCTTAGGAAGTTGCCGCCAAATTACTTCGATGTTCTCCAGTGATGGGGATTTAGGTTCTAAACGGAGCTGAGCTCTAACAACCACAGCCCCTTTATTCCCTGAACTGTCTTGCTCCGCATAAGACAAAAAAACCCACTGGTTTTCTGCGAACAGAGGATGAACGACAATATCGCCCAAGCCACCCTGCCCGCCATAAGCAACCTGAGGCACGTTATGAACAGCTGCCTTGCTAACAATAGCACCACGAACATCTGTGCCTTTAGGCGGAGAGCTAGAGCGGTCACCCAAGCCCTTCATATCTAGTAAAAGCAAGGTACCCGGCTTTTCGCTCACTAAGAGGTCGCCATCCGGAAGAAACGCCATGGCCCAGGCTTCGTTGAATGTACCAAAACTCTCTGAGGCGAGCTGCGACCCTGCACTTCCCTTATATTTATCGCCCTGCTCGGCGTAGCTGTTAACCGAAGCGAGCGCGCATAGAAAAAAGCTCAACACCATGATTGAAAGAGGTATGTAAGGTCTTAGCCATAAAACTTGCATCATTCTCTCCCTTTCTAAGCTAGGCTTGAGTCGCTTTTAGAACCGATCGTCTATATCAACTTACGATATAAATCGCTTCCAAACACCTATTGGCTCCCAAATTTTAACAAGATCGAGTCTTGCAACTTCGTCTGGTTCGTTGAGCACCGATGAACGATATCGGTACATAAACGCCGAAACACGCATGTTTGCCGCGCAATGAACCCATACTTTCTCATTCTCTAGAGCCTGCAACGCACGTGAGAATTTAGTAAAGTCATCCACTCTAGGCTTTTGGAAATTTACAGGGATATGAATATATTCAACGCCCAAACCTCTTAGCAACTCGCGTTCTGTCATTAATGAATTTTCAAGAACGCTCTGAGGCGCTAGGTTTATAACCGTGTCGTAACCCTTAGAATGAATCGCACGAAACTGAGCTTCGGTAGGCTGCCCAGATGTTGCAATATACTCGCTAATCTTAAGGTAATTATAAACGTCCTCAATCGAGTCACCACGAAATTTCAAAGGCGTGTACTTCTCAAGGGCGGCTATTAGAAAACCAAACGTTGTTTTTATTGTATTAATCATTCTTTTATCTCAATTTGAATCAGCTTATGTTTATTAGTCTCATTGAAATTAATAAGTAGCTAGTTACGATGGCCCCTCTTCATATTGGGGCACACCTTCTGCGATCTCCTCCCAACTTGCTTTAGAACCAACATAGATATGCCTAGCTAGCTCAATTTCTGGATCACCATTAACACACCCTAAGGTGACGCCATGTATCCTGTTATTATGAACACCGCAAAGTGTCGAGCCGCACTTACTACAAAACTGAAAGCCAAATCCGTGCAAACCAATATACGACGTCAAAAGACCATCTCCTGTTACCCATCTAAACTCTTCAGGGTTAACCAGAGCATAGGCTGAAGCTTGAGAGCTAAAAGCTTTGCGGCAACGTGAACAATGGCATGAACGCGCGTCACATAAAACACCATTAATTTCATAGGTGATTTCACCACAAAAACACGCCCCTGTAATCGTCACTTCATACTCCAATTTTTTTAGCTGTCTTTAGCAGAAAGTTAGGCCTTCTAGCGCAATGTTAAATGACATTACTGTTGCTTAGAAATACCGGTACTAAGCGCCTTTTTTAGTGATTTTGGGAGCTCTGTTTTCTTTCTTAGATCACTTGATACCGTGACATATGAAATGGATGCACTAAAAGCCAAGGTATGGGTAAGATACCCCAAAACTGTGAAAGAGAACGAGTGCTGCCCAACGCTCGTAACGCCAACTTCTAATCGCAATTCATCGTCCCAAGTGACGGGAGAGAAAAATTCTAAATCAAAAGCTCTTACCGGAGTGAGTACACCCAAAGCTTTAAGTGCGGTTATTGCGGGGGCTCCAAGCAGCATTGACATGGCGTCATGCGTTGCTTCAAGAGCAAAATATGAAAACCTTGGTGTATAGACAATCCCTTCAGGGTCACAGTCACCAAATAAGACTTTCCGCGTGATGCTTATAACGCTAGAAATAACGATACCTCCGCTTTCATCTTTGTTATAAATTCTAGTCCGGCAGCCGCTTTTAGAGCCTCACGACCAGTCAAATGATTTACATCGGATGAGTAAACTGTTCTCTAACGCGTCTTCGCGAAGGTGTCTAATTTCTGCATAAGCGGAACTTCTAACCATTGATTCAAAAGCAGCCTGGCTTGGGTACCTAACAACAAAAAACACATCGGGGTCCCAGTTTCCAATTAGTGCTGCCTCAGGACCATAGTTCGATCCAGCTTCACCTCCCACAGTCTCAAGCAGTGGCGCAACCGCAGCAGCATATTCAAGATACTTTTCTTTCCCGCCTTGTTTCTTAAACCAAAGCGCATTCAACATAAAAATTGGCTCGTCCATGTATAGCTCCTTGCCCTTTTTAAGTATGCTTTAACAGAAGGATAACTGACGTATCAACGAAGCCTAGCGCTGATTTGATGCGCTCTATTAGTGAAATATGAGATTTTCAAATCAGTCCGCAGAGTTCATGATCGGATCTTACACAAGACCTTTACTTTACTTTTTATCCGACCCATTTCCCGGCACGTCAACGTCAACAGACTCTAGCCCTGGCTCTACACCAGACTCAGCTTCTAATTTCGCACGATCGGCTTTACTAATGTATTTAGCCTTATTTCTGGGTGCCAACTTGGCATTCGCCTTTTTGATACGAGCCTTTAAAATCTGATTACCTTTTTTCTTACGATTCATACATGCCCACTCAGTTTGTAAAGTCTACATGGTAGCAGTTTCGAACGCAGAACTAGAACTATATCTAGAGCCTAGAACCTAGAACCCATCTAGTGAGATAGCGCTCTATGTCCTATCAATGAAGGTTCTCGCGACTTCTACTATATTTAGCGGAAGCAAATCGCACATTCCATTTCCCAGCATGTTCATTTTGACACGCTTCTTCTGTGTCAAAATGAACATGCTGGCGAATATCCTTAAGCGTCACCCCTGCAGCGGCTAAGCTCTCATGTATTAAACTGCGTAACACGTCGTCTTTATGAGCAGCACAAGAAAGGGATAAGGTATCATTTGTGTCGAATACACAAACAACTAAAAGTGAGCTTGGAAAATGAGTATAGCTGACAAGGTGTGTTAACCACGTGAAGCCCGGCACTTCATCAAGCGCTACCTCACACACTTCGATAAGCGCCTTTCTCAAAGAGTTGTCGAGTTTCTTATCCGTTTTTTTCATTCGCTATTTTTACGACCGGCTCTGTTTTCAAGCAAGGCATAGATGCTCGGCGTAAACCATAGAGAAAGCATGATAGAGAAACCGACACCGCCAGCAATAACTACAGCCAAAGGCGGCCAAAACTGACCACCGACGAAAAGAATTAAAGGTATAAATCCAGCGATGGTTGTTAGGGTTGTGCTCATAATGTGTCGAGTGCTCGATAGCGTGACCGCGACAATCGCATCTAAATCTCCAGACTTGGCTTTTGCATCTGCTTGTATACCCGCCAAAACAACGATCGATCCGTTAATCGCAACACCGATCAATCCAGTCACACCAAGCAAGGGGTTGAAGCCCAAGGCATAGCCGCTAATCCATAGCGAGAGAAGTCCGAAACCCGCCGATAAGATCGCCACCAAACCGATAATTCCGGCGAGTTTTCCACTCTTAAACGCCAAGACCAACGATGTGACCATCAAAAGAATAAGCACCGGTAAATGCGCCGCTAATGAAGCATTGGCTTCCCCACTTTCTTCTGCATCACCGCCGACTTCCCAACGGTAGCCTTCAGGCAGTTGCCAGTTTGACGCTTTGATATCCGCGATGACGTTGTTGGTTAAATCTAGGGGCGTGATACCTGAAGTCATGTACCCTTGAACAATATTCACCCGCTCGCCATTTTGCCGAGTAATAGAGGTACTGTCGGGTTCGACAACAAACTCG
Organism: Oleiphilaceae bacterium; assembly: GCA_034110885.1. Classification (GTDB taxonomy): domain Bacteria; phylum Pseudomonadota; class Gammaproteobacteria; order Pseudomonadales; family Oleiphilaceae; genus PZPK01. The sequence continues at coordinate 6,838 of JAWUYI010000005.1, read as the reverse complement.
CCAAATGCACTAGCAGGCGCCCACTCTCCAGACGGCAGAACAATCGGAAAGGTGCGCAGATCGGCAAGTTCATCTCTTTCAAAATTTGCGTACTTAATTCTAACCGGTAGCTCAACAATATCTTCTAGAATACTGCCAGCCTCAATGCCTTCATAAGCCGCTCTGAATTGACCGGCTACATCGCTCAAGCGCAAACCTACTTGGTTCAAGGCACTTTCATCCGCATCAAACCATACCTTAGCTAAGCCTGGGGACACACTTGCTCGTGTGTGCAGCGTTTGAGGTTGCTTGGCAATAATGCCGCGCAGCTCCTCTCCTAGCTCGCGTAACGTTTTGGTCTCTGGACCAAACAGACGAAACTCAATGGGGGATTCAACTGGAGGCCCTTGCGCAAAGGCTTTGGCCACAATTTGAAGGTTCGGAAAATCTCTATCCAACTCTATTTGAAGCTCGTCAATCATTTTGATGGATTGATCAGAGTCAGTAACTGAAACCACCACCTCAGCATAAAACGGTGAGTTGGAATTATTCATGATCTGGTTGTAATAGAAAGACGGAATACTGTCCCCTACGGACCAAACAGTTTGCGTAACGCTTTCTTTGTCTAGTATGCGTTGATCAATTTTTTCGACCCATTCAGACGCCACTGGGACCGTTACGTTATTCGGAAACCATACCCGTATCTCGAACATGTCTCGGTCCGCCGCGGGAAAGAAAACCTTTGGTAACGAGCCCACCAAAAAAACACCAAGCAAACTGAATAGTGTTGCGGTGACAATCGCGATAAATGGTCGCTTCAAACTTTTAAGCAAAAACTCACGAAAGCGCGAAGAAAACGCAGGGCCTTGAATCCCAACTTTCCACCACTGCTGCCCGATATTCCCTGCAGCCAAACGCTTTGACTCGAGCCAAGCACTTAGAGCCGGAATAATAGTCATCGAAATAAGGAACGACGAAATAAGCGCTAGAATAACACTTACTGAGATCGAACCGATAAAGTCACCCGCACCTCCGTTTAACAATAGGATCGGCATAAACGCGAGAATAGTCGTTAACGTCGAGGCCAAAAGCGGCGCAAAAAGGTGCTTCACCGACTGCTCTATCGCCTCAATGGGCCGAACCCCATATTCCATTCTTGTTCGCACTTCGTCGGTCATCACAATCGCGTTATCAATTAACAGACCAATCGCGATAATCATTCCAAAAATCGACATCTGCTGGATCTGCATATCCAAGACCTGGAGTGAAAACAAAACGCAGGCGGCAGATAGCGGTAGCGAAGTGGCAACGATCAAGCCCGAACGCCACCCCATGAAAAACAAGACCACCAGCAGAACAGCGGCAACTCCAGCAAGCAAATTTTGCCCCAAAGTTGCCAAGCGACCCTCGGTATAATTCGCTTGTTCAAAGGCAATATTGAAATTGACAAGGTGCCCAGTTTCTTGCTCTATCTCAAGCAACTCTGCCTTGACGAGTTCAGTCCAGGGCCGAATCTGATTTTTGATTTCAATACGGGCAGCAACCAGAATCACTTGTTTACCATTGAAAAAAGTCATGACCTCTTCAGGCTCGACATGCGATTTAGTTATCTTGGCGATATCGCTTAATCGGGTATCCGCCGTATTAGTACGAATTGGTAAGGTACCAATTCGGTCTAAGGAGTTAAATTCGCCCCGCACTTCAATGGGCGATGAGGCGTCAGGCCTAAGTAAGCGACCCGCCACTTGCTTGCTATCGGAGGCATCAACTAACTGAGCAAGCTGCGCGATGGTCATTCCCATATCTGCAAGTTCAGGTGGAGACACCTCTACAAGAATTTCTTCCATGGGCTCGCCATGAATGCTGACATATTCGGTGCCTGCCACTGCTTCCAAACGGTCTTTTACGGTTTCCGCAACACGGTTCATTAAACTCAACTGCGGCTCACCCTCGCCGTTCCAGCTTAGTGCCGTAATCAGTGTATACGCCGAGGCGATACTTTCTTCTTCGATGATTGCTGGGGCTTTCGCACCTTCTGGTAACTTAGCGGTAACGTCTTTAACTCTGTCTCGGATACGCGCAATAATTTGACGGTTATTACTGCGCGTCACATTGTCTTGGAGCTCAATAGCCACGATCGAGACATTGGCACGGGATGTAGAATCTACCGTTTTAATTTCTGAGATACTCGAAATGCTCGATTCAACCAATTCCGTAATGGACGATTCAACTAAACGTGCAGAAGCACCTGGAAACTCAGTCACGACAGAAATATTACGCTGCGTAATGCGAGGGTCTTCTATTTTTGGTAAAGATATCCACGCGGAGACACCAGCAGCGGTAATTACGATTAAGGACATAACTAACAAGTGCAAGTTTCGATAGTACGCAGATGACCAATGAAACTTTTTTGTCTCTGCTTCAGTGTTTGGTGAACTCGGCTCAGAACTATGATCACTCATGCTTAATTCTCCGCCGAAGCCGCGCCAAGTGAACTAATCTGGACATGCTGCCCTGCTACTACCCTGTGAGTAGACGACTTAACAACGTAGGGAATGGTTTCGTTCGTAACGCCGCCCTTAACTTGCGCAAACTCGCCTTGAATCTGAACCACTTCGACGATCGTTCGTTCAATTAATGCCGTCCTCTCCTCAGGAGTGCTTGGTTTAGCAAGATAAACCGACCACAACCCACGCCCGTACTCAGTTAACGCGCTAAGAGGCAACCAAACACCGTGATCCAAGCCTAAGTTTTTCTCTATAACGACATTAACGAGCTCTCCTGAAATCAGCGCTTGATCGTCATAATCTTTTGGTAACAAGTATATTTCTGACACACGAGATGTGGATAGCGCCAAATTAATTCTTACGACCGTCGCAGAGAAGGATTCATCATTGCGCTCGACGTTAAGAATGTCGCCCACTGACAAATTTCGCGCCTCCTTTAAGGGTAAGCCGACTCTTATTTCTGTCTTGCCGATCTGTTCAAGCAATAATACGGGTGCACCCGGATTCGTTGCGCGGCCCTCATCGATCATACGGTCGATGACAATGCCATTGAAAGGCGCAACCAATTTTGCTTTTCTCAACTCGACATCAACGCTAGCTTGCTGCGCGATAACTAATTCGTATTCGGCTTCGGCGGAGTTTTTATTCTGGATTGCTTCGTCTAAGGCCTGCTCTGAAATATTGCGTGATTTTCTCAAGCTCTGGGCCCTTACTAATGATGACCCAGCCAACTTTTTCGCTGCTTGCGCTCGTCTCACACCTGCTTCTAACTCGTTTTGCTTGGCACTTAGACGCTCTGTATCAAGCGTTGCCAGAGCATCACCCTTTTTAAAGGTGTCCCCTTCACTTTTAAGTACTGTGGTCACCACGCCAGAGATATCAAAACCAACTTCTGTTCTTTGCCCCGCCTCAATCCGACCCACGTACCGCTCACCGTTGACCATTCCATGCGACGGGCCATCCGCAGGTTCATACCCGATAACATCGACGCGGAGGAGCGCGTTTGCGTCCGACAGCTTGGATTCACCTGACTGGCTTAACCTGCTAAAGCCCAAGGCCATAACAAGGATAATAAAAAAACAACAGACAATAAAAACCGGCGAATGAACTAACTTTTCTCTAACAGACATGAGTCTACCTTTAAATACGAAAGTGATGTTAAACCCTAGATCCGGATGGACGGCTTACTGCGCGCAGTCTGCCTAGATTTAACATATAAATCGAATAGAAATTAATGCAATGACCTTCCCATATATGGAACAAAGCCACCCTCATACGAAAAATGTCTCGATATTGACCACAATAAAAACTTACAGTAGACCAACTCTTGCAAGTTAGACCCGAGACCATTGCAAAGAAAAATGGAAACCAGACTACTTATGACCATTCGACCGTGTCTAATGCTTGCCTAGCATCTGATGCAGAGCAGTCAGTCTTGGAAATTAATTCGCTAACGCTAATCGAAGGACTAGATCTCGCAATTTCCACAAGCATGCTCTGGTCGTACGAACCCTTAAGCTCCGACAGTAACTTGGCTAACCATAACCAACTAGGCTCATCACTCTGATAGATCTGGCCTACTAAAATCTTACTTTGTATGAGTGATATAGTTAAACGCCAGTTTCTAGAGCGCCCCTTGCGTGATAAATCTGCACCACACTCTATTATTAGGGCTTTTAAAGTGTCCGTATTTCGCGAGCGCCTAACAAAGCTATTCAACTGGAGGCTACGTTGATCACGGGGAAGCGAAGTGGGTCTGGGCATAATTCGAGCTTATAACTTATTAAGTGGTATATGAATCCAAATCTGCTTCAATGCGTAAAACTATAACAAAATGAACTCAGGATTTTCGTTAATAAGGAGCATCCATCATTGTGATTGGAACACATTGGCTAAAACGCACTCTAACATTCAGACGACTCCACTATCTAGCTCGATGCGCAGCCACTGTTGTCATATCTGTTAGCCTGGGCGCTTGCAGCACAGGCAGTTGGCGGGACGCTAGTCGTGATTCTGCCCAAATAGCACCAGACCCTAAGACAACTCAGGAAGCAGTTATTCAAGTATACGGTGCAGATGCATGGGGGTGGCGAGGAATTTTTGCCGTTCATACTTGGATCTCTGTCAAACCCGAAAATGCTGACAGCTACACCGTTTTAGAAGTAATAGGTTGGCGAGAGCGGCATGGAATACCGGTTCTACGCATAGAGCAAGATATTCCCGACCGTTACTGGTTTGGTAGCGAGCCTGACCTAATACTCGAAAAACGTGGCGAAGGTGTCGATGAACTCATCGACAAAATTTTTGAGGCGTCGCAGCGTTACCCTTGGGCAAACACCTACACAGTATTTCCGGGACCAAACAGCAACACCTTTCCCGCGTGGATAGCGCTAAACGTCCCTGAGTTAGAGCTTGATTTACCCTTTAGAGCAATAGGTAGTGGCTATGCGAAATAGAGCACCGCAAACCAAAACACGAAGCCTCGGGCACGACCGCCTGCTACTTAGAAATCGATGTATCTTATAACCCGTCACGCGAGACCACTTGGCCACGCAGAAGTTTCGTTTCAATACCTGGGCCCACTTTAGGGATTATATCTCTCGCGCTGATTTCCTCATCGCACTGGTCACACACGTACTTAGGCCGTGTTTCATGACCGCAAAGTTTGTGCTCATAAACAACCGGCGAGCCGTCACCATCACAAGCCCATTTGTCACCCCACTGAACCACACTCATTAATACCGGGTATAGCTCAATGCCTTTCTGCGTTAAGCGATATTCATAGCGGTCACGCTTCTCGTCGTAAAGCACTTTGCTCAAAATCCCGACGTCAACCAAGCGGTTTAGCCGATCAGAAAGCCGGTGTTTGCTAATTCCTAAGGACTTTTGAAAATCACTAAAACGACGAACTCGTCTAAAAGCGTCTCGCACGATTAGCAAGGTCCATTTATCACCAAAAATTGCCAGACCTCTAGCAATAGAGCATATCTGTGAATCTATTTCTTCCCAGCGCATAGCCATCCTAAGTAATTAAAAGCCGAATTATTATATTTCAAATAAACGCTATTTCTTTCAGTGGAGTAAATTATATATTGACAGGTTCCAAAATGGAACCATATACTTTGACCAAGGTTCCAAAAAGGAACCGTTAAGCAAACGCAGGGTTACTATTCACTTCGCGCTTGCGAATTAACTTAATCAGAGGAAGGTATTATGAACTTAATCAAAACCCTTTTGAGTTGGATCGATCACGAAATTGGATTAGATCGTTTGGACAAGGACATTGACCTTGGTTTAGAGGTCGGTGATTTCGACTAGGTCATTTTTAACAAATCACATAAGGACTAACGAGGTATAAAACATGAACATATTAATTGCTTTAGGTTTGTTAACGTCAACCGCGATAGTCGGTGAACTGCGTCACCGCCATCTGATTAGCGTGCAAAACCAGACAATAGACAATTAACTAAATGCCTTCAGAATAGCAGTTCGAGCCGTGTTTCTAAGGTGAAGTAATCATGATAAGGAGAATCCCGTATGTCGAGCTTCCCATTCATTACTAGCATTATTATTGTGTTATCAACGTTAATAATTTCATCGGTATTAACAAACATCAAATTTAGCGCAAAACAGGGTGATGACAAACGCAAGCAACACCTAAAGCTCTGTATGAGGCAAGTTGAGTGTTATGCTTGATCCCGTTCTACCCGCTCGACTTCATAGCACGCTAGACCAGCTTGAGGTCGAGCTAAACAGCTCTATTACGAGTTCACAATCCTGCGAAGCAAACCAGAACAAAGTTTCCCACTTAGCGCAATCTGGCTCTTTATGAAGCCACTATATTTTGGAAAATCATCCTCTAGATCGGCGACTCTTCTGTGATAGAAAATATGCATCGAAGGATCAGGAAGAAACGCCCCCTTGGGAAGGTTGTTGCTTGGAAGAATGGTCAATGAAGGGAGGAGTGGCAACTCTAATCGTTCTATTACAGGTCTGTTGCAACTTACACATTTGCCCCGTTCAACGGCAGGTGGCGACTTGTACTTTTTAACAAATTGCGCGGAATTCCAATTCTAAATCTTTGATTTAGTGTTGGATGGATAGCGCTTATTTTGGTCTGTCCTGATTCTCTATGTAAGACCGCAGAGTCTCGATAGTGCAGCCTCCCACGGTTAGCAAGCAGTAAGATCGACTCCATAAAGCATTTGTACCCCAGTAATATTTCTTTAGATCCCAGTTAAACTCCTTCTTGATCATTCTGCTTGATACAGTCTTCAATGTATTTATAAGCTTTGCTGGTGTCGTCATAGGGTGAAGCGCGATCAGCATGTGAACATGATCCGCTTCACCAT
>JAWUYI010000004.1:0-18837 GCA_034110885.1 Oleiphilaceae bacterium | reverse complement strand
AGAGGGGACGAGTTTATGTGCCCGCCAAGATCACGCGACATCTTCAAAGAGTCTTGTTTAGCTAAGCGCATTCGACGAATGCCGTCGATCAAAATACCCAGAATAATTACAACGCCAGCAATGAATAACCATTCTCGAAGGTTCATGATTTCTCTTTCAAAATTCTATGTTTTAGGTGACTTAACTATCCAGAGCCTTACAAACAATAACACTAGAAAGTTAGGCGTATATTAGCGCCATTTTAAGCCGGAAACCAACATCTAAGATTAACCCTTGGTAAACTCAATAGAGCCGAACTTTTGCATCTCGATGCCATCAAGCTTCCACCATCTGCGCGGCTTCTTCTACATTCACCGAAACAAGTCTCGAAACGCCAGGCTCATGCATCGTCACGCCAAGAAGTTGGTCTGCCATCTCCATTGAAACTTTGTTATGCGAAATATAAATAAACTGCACCGTAGATGACATTTCTTTTACTAGGTTCGCAAAGCGCCCGACATTCGCATCATCCAAAGGAGCATCGACCTCATCCAGCATACAAAATGGCGCCGGATTCAGCTTAAAAATGGAAAAAATTAACGCAAGCGCCGTAAGGGCTTTTTCACCGCCAGACAGAAGATGAATGGTTGAGTTGTTTTTACCTGGAGGCCTTGCAATGATCGCGACACCGGTCTCTAAAAGATCACTATCTGTCAATTCTAATGAAGCGCTACCGCCACCAAATATTTTTGGGAATAAGGCCTGTAAGCCCGCATTGACCTGCTCATATGTTTCTTTAAAACGGGCACGCGTTTCTTTGTCGATTTTTCGAATCGCGCTAGCGAGCACTTCCAGTGCTTCTTGCAGTTCTGCGTCCTGCTCATCAAGATACTGCTTGCGCTCACTTTGCACAGAATACTCATCAATTGCAGCCAAGTTGATAGGGCCTAAACGCTGAACCTTTGTCGCCAAACGCTCAAGTTCAGCAATAAGCCCCTGAGAATTAGAGCCATCTTGCTTCGCACATTCCAGCAGTACCTCAAGATCAAACTCATCGTTAGCGATGGCCTCCAAGTCCTGCATCTGTTCCATCGCAACAGCCTGAAGCTTCATCCTCAAGCTTTCTAACACGCTGCGAGACTCCAATAGCTTCGCTTCAATTTGCTCTCGCCGGGTTTCGTCTTCCCGCAAAATAGTAAGTACTTCGTCCTGACCCGCACGCGCTTCGGATAATTTCTCTTCCTCTCTAAGGTGCGAAGCCAACTCTTGCTGTAAATGCTCAGAAATCTCTTCAACAGTTTCCGACTCGCTGCTGTCCGAATCGGCAAGCTCGAGCCGCAACTGCGCACTCTCCATAGACGATGACGTTTGTTCCAGAGACTGCCTTAGCATTTCTATGCGACTCGATACTTGCTGAATCTGCATCGCCAGCGAATGAGCCTGGGACTGCGCATCTCGCAGCGCCACGCGCTTTGCCTCAGTCACTTCATGCATTTCGCTTTGCTTTAAACTATGTTCAACACGCTTAGAGTCAATCATTTCGAGATTCAGCATAGCTTCTTGCCACTCATCACGATGAAGCACTAGCTCTTCTTTTTCATCATCAATCAAACGCGCCAACTCGGAGCTGTCTTTCTTGTTCGTATCTAAACGCAACTGAAACTGCTCAACTCTAACCTTTTGAACGCTCACTTCGCTCTCTAGCTTCGAGACAGCGGCCCTTATCTGCTTATCCTTGAGGTCTAGAGTTCTTCTTTGTTCAGTAATTGACGCCAACTCGGACTTAGCATGAGCTTTCGTCCTACTGAACCCTTCAACAGCCTCAACGAGCTCTTCTATTTCAGCTTTAAGCGCGCTAATCTCTGCAGCACGCTCCACATAGCCTTGTTGATTGGATGGCTCGCCCGAACTTTTAACCCAGTTAGGCCCGAGCCAAGCCCCCTCTCTTGTAACAACCGACCCGCCTGCACCTAAGCCTGCAGTAAGCACTACAGCCTCTTCATAAGACTCGGCTACTGCCACCTTATTCAATAAAGAGTTGAAGCCCACTAGTCCTTGCACTTTTTCAGCTAACGACCCTTTATTGGAGCCTCGTCTGCAGCCCATCCGCCATCAATGATGCTCCAGTGCTGCTCGAGAAAGACCTCCAGGTCACTAAAATTCGGTTGATCTATTACATAACCACGCAAGTAATCTCGCAAAACAGTTTCGAGCGCAACACCCCAACCAGACTCAACGTGTATGCAATCAAAAAGCCGAGAAGCCGCAGAAGAATCAAGGTACTTCTCGAATTCCGCTTGCTCAGCGGAGCCTTTAGACTCAGAAGATGCGTTCAGCGCAGATTTCTGAAGCGTCTCAAGAGACGCAGATATCGCCTTTTTTTCACTTAAACTCGAAGAGTGATGAGATAACTCCGACTCAAGATGGTCGTAATGAGCCTCATCAACCTCCGCCCTACCCTCAAGCAACTGCAACGCTTCTGCATTATCGCTCAATGACACCAAAGCATGTTCAAGCTGCGACGCGATGTATTCAAAATCAAAACCTTGCATCTCACCTTCAAGCAAAGATCTCTCATTTTGGATACGAACTAGACGATCCGTCATCGTATTTATACTTTGCTCTGACTGTTGAACCGCGGATTGCTTGCGTTCAGCTAGGCTTCGCGCATCTGAAGACTGTTGCTGAAATAACTCGCTACTGGTAAGCCATGTGCGAAAATTATCTTCTTGCCCCGCTAACTCATCACCAATGAGCAATTCGTGTTCGCGCAGCATTTCAAGCTCTGGCTGCAATTCAAATAACGTATCATCAAGCTCAGCTAGCTCTGATTGCTGCGCTGAAAAGCGTTCCTTTAATCGCAACTCCTCGTCTCGGGCGCGAGACGCTTCTGCCGCTCTTCGCTCTAGCTTCTCCTTCTCAAATTTAAGTTGCTGCTCTAACTTAGCAATTTCGGCTCCCGTCTGATAAAACTTGGCCTGCAGACGATTAAACTCCGCCTGCTTTTCCTCCAAGACAGTTCGGTTAGACTCGATTCTTGATAAGCCGGCCGTTTTCTCTAAAACAAAATCTTCAACTTGCTGCTCACACTGACGAACGTCATCAACCAAAGACACTCTGACCCTTTCGTGCTTATCCCAACTCAGGGCACGCAAGCGAGCGCTCATTTCACGCTCAGATTGTTTATATTCTGCATAGCGCTCTGCCGCGCTCGCCTGGCGCTTTAGGCTCGAAAGCTGTTTACCTAGCTCGTCGCGAATATCGCTCAAACGCTCCAAATTTTCTCGAGTCCGCTTCATACGATTTTCAGTTTCTCGGCGCCGCTCTTTGTATTTGGAGATACCAGCCGCTTCTTCGAGGTAAACACGCAACTCTTCCGGCTTACTCTCGATTAGGCGCGAGATCATACCTTGCTCAATAATCGCGTAGCTTCGCGGCCCCATCCCCGTGCCTAAGAATATATCGGTTACGTCACGACGCCGACATTTCGAGCCATTCAAATAGTACTGGGATACACCCTCACGTGTAACTTTCCGTCTAATCGAAATCTCAGAAAACGCTGCATACTCGCCTGACAAACTTGCAGCATGGTTATCGAACAGAAGCTCTATCGATGCCTGACCAATAGCTTGCCTTTGCGTCGAACCGTTAAAAATAACGTCCGTCATTGACTCGCCACGTAAATGCTTAGCCGAGCTCTCGCCCATTACCCAGCGTACTGCGTCGATTATATTCGATTTTCCGCAGCCATTTGGCCCCACAATCGAGGTCATATTTGTTGGAAAAGGCACCGTCGTTGGGTCAACGAAAGACTTGAACCCTGCTAGCTTTATAGACTTCAAACGCATGACTAAGAAACGCCCCTAAGCGCAAACCCATAATGATAAATTGTTAATCTCTCAAATGTAGCGCCATTCAAACAGCGCTTGCAACCGTAAATCACGAAAACTAAAACGGCAAAACATGGCACCTTTTGGTGACTGTTTTTTGACACAACTTAAGAAAAACCACATATACAGAGGCCAAATTAGCATAATTACACCCCAACAACATTCATAGATGTTTGTTTTTATTGGATTTTAAAAAACTGGCTCGGTTCTGGCTTACGTAAGGCCAATCGAGCTTGGAACTCAAACAAGTAGGTGTTCTAGCTAAACAAGTTATTCCATAAAGAGAGAATTAGTATGGAACGTAACGAAAAAGCGTCAAAAACAATAGACTTCAGCCAAGCAAAAATTGCGTCCACTTACAAAGATATCAACCGTCAGATACAAGATAATAACGACCTTGTTGCTCGGTTAACGCGAAGATTGCAAACTAGCTTGAACATTGCCGACCTAATCAGCACGTTCACTGAAGAGTTGAGCGCCCTATTCGACTTTGGTCAATTTCGCTACGAACCTCCGCATGGAAAACTAATCAGCGCTGGAAACGGCGGCGGAGCGCATAGTTGCCAATTTAACTTAGCGCTCGAAAGTTTCAAGCTAGGCCACATTAAAATAAGTAGACGAACACGTTTTACAGAAGACGAAATCTCGATCATCGAATTCTTAGCAAGCACACTGGTTTTTCCTTTACGCAATGCGCTCATGTATCAAGAAGCTCTTGAAAATGCGCTAACTGACGAACTAACCGGTTGTGGCAACAAACGCGCCTTACAGGCTAGTTTACATCGCGAGGCCGATCGAGCGATAAGACACAGAAAGCCGCTTTCTATCCTCATGATAGACATCGACCATTTCAAAGCAATCAACGACCGCTTGGGTCACCTTGCTGGCGATGAAATCCTAAAGCAGTTATCAGGCGTACTAAGTTCACACTTCCGTAAAAGTGATTTATGCTTTCGCTACGGCGGAGAAGAATTCCTAATTATTCTGGACGAAAGTGATACACAACATTCAATGCAGGTTGCAGAGCGTTTGCGTGCCCTAATTGCGACCGAACATTTTATTGTTGAAAACCAGCGCGTCCCCATGAGCATAAGTCTCGGACAAGCTAGCTTTCATTATGAAGAAACTCTAGACACACTTATACAACGCGCAGATAAGGCGTTGTATGAAGCAAAGAAAACTGGAAGAAATGCCGTCGTGAGCGCTGAGAAAACGCTCATACAGCAAGAAGCCTAAGACCGGCGCGAGCGATTAGAAGAGGACTTATACGCTCTCTTCTGCCTGCGCTCATCGTCTATCTTATCTTTTGGATCTTTACGCTTGATTCGAACCTGAGGCAGCGAAACAAGGGAGCGTAACTCATTGATTTCTTTGTTATTTAGCTCTTCCCAAGCACCAACCTTCAACCTGCTCGGCAGAAACATGCAGCCATACCGAACTCGCTTCAATCGGCTAACCTGCACGCCTTGAGATTCCCATAAGCGACGAACTTCGCGATTACGACCTTCCATCAGAACCACGTGAAACCACTGATTGGTGGCGTCGCCACCCGCTGGCTTTATATCGGTAAATTTGGCAAGACCGTCTTCAAGTAAAACACCTTCTTTTAGCCTAGCAAGCATGGCTTCATCTACTTGACCATGAATTCGCACTGCGTATTCTCGATCCACCTCGTATGAAGGGTGCATCAAACGATTTGCAAGCTCGCCATCCGTTGTAAGAATCAATAGACCGCTGGTATTGATATCCAAACGCCCGACCGATATCCAACGCTGACCTTTAAGCTTTGGCAGGTTCTCAAAAACAGTAGCACGTCCTTCTGGGTCAGAACGCGAGCATATGACGCCCTCTGGCTTACTGTAAACAATCACTCGATTATTACGTCCCGTGTCTTCGTCAATCTGAACAACACGGCCGTCTACTCGCAGCACATCAGCATGCACAATTCTTGCACCTAAGCTGATGACTTCACCATTTACACTGACACGACCTTCCGCGATCCAGCGCTCAACTTCTCTGCGAGAGCCCACTCCTGCTTGCGCCAATACTTTTTGAATACGTTCGCCAGTTATGGACTCACTCATGATTTTTTCCTGATTATGTTGAAAAACATTCTACTTAGGCTGATTGCGTTGTACTCACTTTAAGAATTTCTGCCTTAAGATCTTCATATTCATGTACGGCTGGAAACTGTGGAAACTCATCAATCACATTTTGTGGTGACTTAAATAGAATCCCCGCCTCTGCCTGCTTAAGCATCGTTGTGTCGTTGTACGAATCACCCGCCGCGATCACGCGATAGTTAAGCAACTGAAAAGCACGAACCGACTGACGCTTAGGGTCTTTTTGTCTAAGCAAGTAATTGGTAATGCGACCATCTTCTGCAACTTCAAGTTTGTGACAAAACAAAGTAGGAAAACCCAATTTTGCCATAAACGGCATACCAAACTCGTAGAAGGTATCTGACAAAATAATTAACTGGAAACGTTCATTAAGCCACGAGACAAACTCTTTAGCACCTGGCAGCGGATCAAGCGTTTCAATAACTTCTTGAATTTCCTTTAAACCGTAACCGTGCTTATCTAGGATCTCAAGACGTTGTTGCATCAGAACATCGTAGTCCGGAATATCTCGAGTTGTTGCTTTTAGCTCCTCTATACCCGTCTTCTCCGCAAACGCGATCCAAATTTCAGGAATCAAAACTCCTTCCAGATCAAGACACACTAATTCCACAACACAATCCTCAAGAAAAACAGTTAGTAAAAAATAAGGGCGCCATTCTAACGAAATCCATACGCCTTGCATAATAGTAAATGATCTATAAAATCGCTCGTCTAACTCACGAAACAGACCCATATATTTCCATGAATCTAGACTTTTCCGACTCTTTAGCGCTTACAGACGAAAAAATTGCTGAACTCAACTCTGAGCTTTCCTCAGCGTCACCGAGAGAAGTGCTTAAATTTGCGCTATCGCACTTTCAGAACATTGCGATTTCTTTTAGTGGAGCCGAGGACGTAGCGCTCATCGAACTGTCTCACAAGCTTAGCGACTCACTGAATGTTTTCTCATTGGATACCGGCAGACTGCACCCTGAAACCTATCAATTTATAGAAACGATTCGAAAACACTACGGCGTCGACATTGACATCATGAGCCCCGACAGAGCTGCCTTAGAGGAATTTTCGAAAGCTAAGGGGCTATTCAGTTTTTATGAAGATGGGCATAAAGAGTGCTGTGGCATCCGCAAGGTTGAACCTCTGAAACGCAAACTTGGAACGCTTGATGCGTGGATCTCGGGGCAGCGCAAAGATCAAAGCCCAAGCACACGCTCCAACGTGCCCGTCATCGAGATAGATCACGGAAACTCAAACAGCGAACGACAACTAATAAAGTTTAACCCTCTCGCCAACTGGAGTTCAAAAGAAGTTTGGGACTATCTTCGAATGTCAGAAGTACCCACGAACCCACTTCACGAACGGGGTTTCATTAGCATTGGTTGCGAACCCTGCACAAGAGCGATTTTGCCAAACCAGCATGAAAGAGAAGGTCGTTGGTGGTGGGAAGAAGAAACGCAAAAAGAGTGCGGTTTGCATATTAGCGGCCCGAACTAAGATCTCGAGATCACGCAAACTCCGATTCAAACTCCAGTGTTTGAATCGGAGCTTTTTCATTTACCCTAGCAAAAACGATACTGCAGTAAATGAAAGAATGGCACAAACCAACCCTCGAGTCGGCGCACTAGATCTAGCTTAATAGCGCGGCAACTCGACACCTTCAAACAACTTCCCTACATCCTCACGATGCGCATGACGGTAAAAAGCATCATCAATCACATCCCGCGTAAGATGCGGCGCGAATTCCGCCAAGAAGTCATACATAAACCCACGCATGAATGTCCCTTTGCGGAGTCCAATATTAGTAACACTGTCGGCAAATAAATTGTTAGCCGGGATCGCGACTAAATCCGTATCTTTTTCAGGGTCGAAAGCCATCGATGCAATAATGCCAATCCCTAGGCCTAATTTTACGTACGTTTTTATGACATCTGCGTCTGATGCGGAGAAAACAAAGTTAGGTTCAAGGTTTGCGTCAGCGAAAGCATCATCTAACTTAGAGCGGCCTGTAAATGCTTTAACATACGTCACAATTGTGTGCTTCGCTATTTGCGCAAGCGTCAAAGGCCCGCTGGTTAATAACTCATGTCCTTTGGGTACAATCACAACTCTGTTCCAGCGATAACAAGGCATCATGATTAAATCTGAATTATTGCCTAACGCCTCTGTTGCAATGGCGAAGTCAACCGAACCATCGCCCGCCATTTCAGCGATTTGAGCTGGGGTCCCCTGATGCATGTGTAAAGACACGTCAGGGAAAGAAGACATAAAGCGTTTGATTACATCAGGTAGCACATAACGAGCCTGGGTGTGAGTCGTTGCAATCGACAAGTCACCTGTTTTCTCATCACTAAATTCATGCGCAATCTTTTTTATACTTTCTACCTGAGAAAGGATGTCTCCAGCGACCTGCAGGATTTTCTCTCCTGCTGGTGTTATTCGTGTTAAATGCTTGCCACTGCGAGAGAAAACTTCTACACCTAGCTCATCCTCTAACAAACGAATCTGCTTACTAATTCCTGGCTGAGAGGTGAAAAGGCTCTGCGCAGTCGCCGAAACGTTAAGGTCATGATGAGCGACTTCCCAAATATAGCGCAGTTGTTGAAGCTTCATTGACGTTTCCCTGTTTAAAACATTAAGTTATAAAGCTATAAGTAATTATTATTTTGAAGAATAAAAACATCCTATATATTACTCTTTCTACTTAAGCTTGTTCTTCTTGCTATCAATATAGACTAAAAATATGGAATTTGTGGCTTTAGCCGATTTTTTACTTTACGCCCTCGCGGGTGCCGCCGTTGGCTATCTTGTCGGCTTAACTGGCGTTGGTGGAGGCTCGTTAATGACCCCTCTGCTCATTATGTTCCACTTCCCTCCTCAGATAGCGATAGGAACCGACCTCATATATGCAGCGGGAACCAAAGCCGGAGGTATTGTAGCCCATACCCGCCAGCAAACGATCAACTGGAATATCGTATTGCGTTTAAGCTTGGGTAGCATTCCCTCTTCGCTATTAACCGTTTATCTTCTGAAAAATGTATTTGGGGACGCACAATCCTATCAGCACATTTTGCTGACCGCTCTAGGGCTAATGCTTATTTTTACAGCAACAGTTATTTTGGTGCGCAACCGACTTTTAAAGTCCTACCAACTGAATGATCGACAACTTGCTTGGCTCAAGACACATCAAGCAGGGCTAACTACGGCGATGGGGGTGTTCCTAGGCGTTTGTGTAACACTAACATCTGTTGGCGCGGGCGCATTTGGGGCTGCAGCACTAATGATGCTTTATCCTCGACTAAACCCAGTCACTATTATTGGAACCGATATAGCGCATGCAGTGCCACTAACCCTTATTGCGGGGCTCGGCCACATGCAACTTGGAAACGTCGACTTTACTCTTTTGGCTTGCTTACTTGCTGGGTCACTACCAGCCATTCATTTCGGCTCCAAGATGAGCAAAAAAGTGCCTAGCAATATGCTTCAACCGATACTTGCACTGCTTTTACTCGGCATTGGTATTAAATACGCTTTTCTTTAGAGCTTAACGCGCTCGAAAGTCCTCAGAATGGCCAAAATTAGAATAGGCAGCCTAGCCGTTATAATGTAGGATTCAAACCAATTAAGGTTTTGACTTAACGGATGAGTGACGGCGATATTAAATGCTTTTAAGAACCAAATTTTTAGCTCCAGCGTTCAATGAAAAAAGTGTTCCGCGCCCCCGCCTACTTGACCGCTTAGAACCTCGCAGTGCGCGAAAAGTGCTGCTCGTCTCTGCCCCAGCCGGCTATGGTAAAACCACTTTAGTTTTGCAGTGGTTGCACCAACATGACCAACGCTTGTGCTGGCTATCACTAGACGAGAACGATGATAAGCCAGACCGCTTTTGGCAATATTTTATTGGTGCAATAGGAACATCCATCGACAACTTCGGTAGCGAAGCGATGCAACTCTTAAGCACCGCTCCAAACTTAGAAGCCTGCGTGACAGCGCTTATAAATGAATTAAGCGAATGGGCGTTAGATGGAAATTCGCTCAGCATCGTGCTCGATGACTTCCACAACATTCAACATCCCGACACGTTAAGAAGCTTTAGTTATTTGGTCGATTTTCTGCCGCCAAACATTGAATTGATTATTACCACTCGGTTCGAACCAGCATTACCAATTTCCCGCTGGAGCGTTAAAAATTGGGTCGACGCTATCTATGCCTCTGATTTAGTTTTTACTTACGACGAATCAAAACAGTTCCTTGCCGACTACATGGCGCTGTCACTCAACGACAAACAGGTTGAAGAAATATACCTTAAAACGGAAGGTTGGATTGCAGCCCTGCAACTAACTGCGCTATCTGCGGCCGGAAAGCCTGCCAATGAACAAGCTTACCTGCGTACAGACCAATTGCTATCAGACGACCGTCATTTTTCAGACTACGTTATTTCAGAAATATTAGAGCATCAAGATCAAGAACTTGAGTCATTCTTGTTAGAAACTTCCTGCTTAATGCGCCTTAACGCGCCTCTTTGCGACCACATTCGCGAACGCTCTGACAGCCAAGCTAACCTACAAAAACTCGAACAAAAGAATCTGTTTGTCATACCTCTCGACAAACAAGGTGAGTGGTACCGTTACCATGAGATGTTTAGAGACTCCCTGCTTAGCAAGCTAAAGCGCCTTGACCCTCAGCGTCTTGTCAGACTACAAAACAAAGCGGTTGAATGGTTACTAGAGCACGAGCAACCGCACGAAGCGATTGAACAAGCCGTTCAGTTGAAAGACTGGAATTTGCTGGCATCGTTGCTCGAAAAAAATGGCAACAACCTGATTCATGAAGGTCACCACCTGCCTATCTTAAGCTGGATAGCACTGCTTCCTGATACCTCAAAAAACAGGTCTCCAAGGCTGTTGATGCTAAAACTATGGGCCTTGTTTTTTAGCAACAAAATTGAAGTAATTCCGCCTCTACTTGACGAACTAGAGAACCTAATTGACGACCAGCGTATTGCCGACATCGAAACGAGCGCAGACGAACTAATCGACTTGCACAGCGAAATATCACTTATTCGGTCCTATCTTGCACGCACGCAATCAGATCTTCGCAGCGCTAATGCACTCACGAAACAAGTACTGGATGAGTTAGATAACACCAACATGCCCTTAAAGTCAGTCACCTACTACGGCATTGGTTTAGATAGTTTTACGATTGGAGATTTAGAATCGGCAGAGACCGCGCTTCTTGCAGCGATTGAGCATGGTAAGCGTGAAAAGAAATATACAACCGTTTTATCAAGCAGCGGCTTGTTAGGTTGGATCTATTTCTACCAAGGCAAGCTTGAGATCGCTCTAGAGACGGGTATCCAAAGCCAGCAATGGATAGACAGCTATCAAGATCCTTCGCAGCCCCGAGTTATTTCGTGCTGGCAAAACAGTATTTTGGCCATGATCTATGTCGAACGCAACGAAGCTACGATTGCGTCCTCTTATATCAACCCCTTACTTAAGCACATATCAATTGGGACTGAACCAGGCCTCCACATCATTATTCAGTATACGCAAGCCAACGTTCTGTTCGCTCAAGGGCGCTTCGTCGATGCAATCGAGTGCCTCGACGATGCCATACATGTATACGACCATAAGCGCGAATCTATTGTTTTCAAGCCGCCAAGCTTAGTTGCACTTAAGTCTCGCTGCCTTCTCGGCATGAATAAAGTGAGCAACGCACAAATAATCTTAGATCAAATCGATAGCGACATGATCAACGAACTACCGCTAAATTTTGAAGATATCAACTTGTGCAAGGCGCGAGTCTTTATGAAACAAGGGAAGCTAGAATTAGCGCTCGAAATTGCAGACCGGATTGAGCAACAAGCTCGCTCAAAGAGACACACCTACCATCTAATTCAAGCGCTGCATTTACAATCTCTCATTCACTTTAAAGCTAAGCGTGAAGAGCTGGCCTCAAGCGCAATCAACGATGCACTTAGCCATGCAGCTAAAGACGGTTTGATCTCTGTGTTTCTGAATGAAGACCAAGACACCACCAATGTTTTGGCTCTTTGCCAATCGGCTAGCCTACCTGACATCTATTTAAAGCAGTTAAGCCAAGCGCTAGGCGTTCACAATGCACAAACAAACGAACAAGAACTACCCGGCGCGGCGGCTCTTGAAAGCAATTTGCGGTTGCTCGAACCCTTGAGTCAGCGTGAATTAGAAGTATTGAAATTAATCGACCAAGGCTTAGCCAATAAAGAAATAGCGTCGAAATTAGAATTGGCACCAGCAACCGTTAAAGCGCACATCCGAAACATTTACGGAAAAATTAGCGCAAAAAGCCGAACTGAGGCACTCTCAAAAGCAAGACAGTTGCAATTAATCTAATAAAACGTGCTGAATTTCACATTTTTTTGCACTTTTTAGGGGGGCTTAGTCCCTTTGGACGATCCAACTACGCCCCCTTCGCCCCTAATATACACCCATCGCAAATGATTCTGCTGAGACGAGACTTCAGGCCCTCTTTTCAGCCCTACTTTCCGATCAGGGCAACAAACACGCCCTACTTCAGAACGCGGTGATTAGAATGTTCGGCTCTAATCACCGCTTTTTTTTGCCCAAAATTCGTGTAGCCTTTAAACAACACTCAAACAGATCTTAAGCAAAGTGCGTAATGGTTTGCTGACTAAACGCTAGAATTTCACCTTTTTCGTTACTCACCTTAGCCCGCGTATACCCAAACCCTTGCGAAGACTCAGAAATAACCGCTTCATATTGCGTATATTCATTCACTTCAAACGAAGGCCTAGGATGAACAAACTCAATGGTCCAACTGAGAGAGCTAGCCATGCAAGCCGTTTTCATCAAAGGCAATGTGGCCGGCGGCCAAGCATCAACAAGGCCAAGCAAGTGCGCTTCTGTCATTGCAGCCGGAGCCGTGTCAAACCGAACATAGCCCTGCTGAAACCGATCTTCGCCACCAGCAAACGGAAAAGCTGTGCAATAACGATAGTCAAAATGCTTGGTGAACTCGGGGATGACACCTTTTATATATGGCAATTTGTTGGTGTCAGCGACTGACTTGTTTAAGACTAACTTTTCGCTACCAAGCCCAATGATAGAGTCACGCCCTTTACCAAAACTACCCTGAACTACAATCTTTGTTTGACCATTTTGAGTTCCTCGCCCAAGTACTTGAGAGACATTTTTACCCTCTCTAAGAACCTCACTTTCTATTACGAAGTCAGACTCATCCACCGGACCAACAAAAGAAACCTGCAAACTACGCACCGGCAAATCTCGGTCAAATTGGAGCTGCATGGAGCGAAAAACAAGGGCAGCGACTTAACCTCCATACCCTGCCCGTCCTTGCATCCACTCTTCGCTAATCGAAACGATTGATGGCTCTTTGCTTATAGCATTCAAATAATCGTCAAAGTTCATATCTACTACTCAAGAAATTAGAAACATTAAAATTGTACGCACGACACTGTGAATAAAACACTCAAGATGCGAGCCCACATTGAAATAGACTGTTTTCAATATGGACTAAAGACAAATCTGGCTTATGCTTATGGCCATCAAAAACGCTTCTAACTATTTCACACACCATCCATCATATTGAGTAGTTGCTTATGCCCGCGCATCATCTCATTCCCAAAATAATAGACATCGGTGATACGCTTCATCGAAGTGGTTGTGCGCCTTATAAACTCGAAAAATACGTAGAGCATTACGCACTCAGTCGCGGTATAGAGGCAACTGTCCAAGCAACGCCAACAAGCATCAATTACCAGTTTTTCGATGAAGATAATACAGTTGTGATGAAGCGCCTTAAGCCTGCGTCCATCGACATGACACTGCTCGCCCATACAATTAATCAGATTACACGAGACGACGAATCCATATCGGCGGAACCCAAGCAGTACCCAAGAACAATGCAAGCACTCGCCAATATTGCCATCCCTCCCGCATATCTAATGCTGGTCGGCAGCACATATCACGCACTTGCTTCAGCTGCATGCCTCGGTCTTTTAGTGTGGATGTGCCAGCAAGTATTTACTGGAAGAAGGTCCATAGCCGTCGAGTTTATTTCTGCGCTCGTCGTGGGCATATCCGCAGCATTTCTCAATAGCCTGGGGCTACACATTTCCGTTTGGTCGTTATGCATAGCAAGCATCTTACTTTTTGTACCAGGGCTTTCCATTTCAAACGCGTTGGAGTGCCTTGCCTTTAACGACCTTGTTTCAGGAACGAGCCTACTCGGGCAATGCGTACTCACCCTTATCAAGCTGTTTACTGGCATTTTTATGGGGCTAAGTATCGGCTCTGCGCTATGGACAACAAGCGTTCTGGCGTACACGAACGAGTTTCCCATAGAGGTCCAGATTCTTGGGCTACCTCTGTTATCCCTTTGCCTAAGTATCATATTTAACGTCAGACCTAGAGATATCGTTCGCGGCGCCCCCGTCGCTATTATGGGAATGTGGGGGCCAACCCTATTGCACTTTGAAAACGGCTGGGTAGTTGCTACGTGGTTAACCAGCGTAGCAATTGGTCTATACGGAACATGGATTGCAAAAATCCGAGATTTAACCGGCTCAATATATATTGTGCAGGGAATTATCATTATGGTGCCGGGTAGCCGAGTTTTGGTAAGCGCAAGCCAGCCTTTCTATGAAGCCTCTATTTTGCCTATCCCTAGCGTCGGAGAGTCAGCCATGTTTATGTTCGCAGCTATTGTAGTCGGCCAAATTACCGCTTACTCAATATACTCTCCTAAAATAGAACGCTAACTAAACCAAGAATTTAAACAAAAAACTAAGCCAAATAGCTATACACCGAGTAGACGACGGTATGGAGGCAAAGCGTCGAGCAGCATAGATCCATAGCGTTTGGTGATCAGCCTCTGGTCAAGAATAGTAATCTGCCCTCGGTCTTCCTCTGTTCGTATTAGGCGGCCACATGCTTGAATAAGTTTCAGGCATGCTTCAGGAACCGTGACTTCCATAAATGGGTTACGCCCCTGCGCCTCTAACCATTCCGCGATACTCTCTTCTAAAGGGTCATTGGGTACCGCAAAAGGAATTTTTGCGATCACCACGTGTGTCAGATACTTACCTGGTAAATCGATACCTTCTGCCAGTGACGCAAGCCCAAACAAAATCGAACGCTCTTCTCTATCGAGTTTTTTCTTATGCTGAACAACCAATTCCTGCTTACCCATGTCATCCTGCGTCATCACTTCTTCGCGCAATGAACGATCTAAACCGTAGAACACATCATTCATTTGTTTACGCGAACTAAAGAGCACTAATACAGCTCTATGATCACCAATATAACTCTCTAGATTGGCAATGATCTCGTCTGTATGAGCTTGCGCCATATTAGGCGGTGCGTTCAAAGGAGGAACTCTTAATGTTGCAACTTCAGGGAAATTGAAAGGGCTTGGTACCTTATGGAATACCGAATCCGGAGGCAGTCCAGACTTCTGAGCCAAACGGTCGAATCGCCCAAGTGCCGTTAATGTAGCCGAGGTTAACACCGATGCATACGAACGATTCCATAACGCTTCACGTAAAATCCCCCCTGCGCTTAGCGGGCTGCCAAACAGGTAAATGTCTGACATACTTTCATAATCTTTAAATACCAACCATCGCGCCAATGGTGGAGATTTTTCAGTCTGCGGTTTGGCATAAAACTGCCAACAAGAGAAATGCCCTTCGGCACGATGACAATGCGAACCAATGACCGGAAACCACTGCTCTCCTTCTTCTCTGGTCAGCCCGCAGTCTGACTTTTCATCGACGCTTTTGTTTACCTCGGTTTTTATTTCATCCAAATAGCGGCATAAGCTCGCAAAATCTAGCTTTAGGTTATGTGCCATTTCTTGAAAGTCTGGTTCCAATTGACCTTCTTTGAATCGATACCGCTGCTCCGAGGCACCCTCTTCTTGCTCCCACTCCAAACCCATGGCCAAGTATTCAAAACAAAGGTTGAGCTTTTCATGAATAGAGATGGCCAACGGTGACACTTGTTCGATATGCCCTTTCATAAAATGACTAGGCGTAACGAAAGGCAATAAGTCAGCCAAGGACTTCGACAAAGACTTAAGCCACGATTCCGCTGCCTTGAGTCCGGTACTCACGGTAAAGTGCCCTAGGGCTTTATCTGCAAGATGATGAGCTTCATCAAAGACATAAATAGCGTGTTCTGGCGCTGGGAGGATCACCCCTCCACCTAAAGCCAAGTCGGACAATACCAAGTCATGATTTGCGACAACCAAATCCGCCTCTTCCCAATCTTTTCGAGCTTCATAATACGGACATGAACTAAAGTAACTGCAACGTCGACCCGAGCATTGCTGGTTATCTGTAGTCAGCTGACTCCAAGTTTTTGAATCAAGACTTTCGGCCAAGCTGTCGCGATCGCCATCCCACTCACCCGATGCATAACGCGACAGATAACTCTCTAACTCTAATTGACTCAATCCTTCATCATCAGTCTGATCAAGAAGAAAAAGCGGAATAGACGCTTCATCTTTTGGAGCAGCCAAGGCCTCGAGGCGCTGTTCTAACTTACTTAGGCAAACATACCGACCACGACCTTTTGCCAGTGCATAACTAAAGTCGATGCCAGAGAATTTGCGCAATTCAGGTAAATCTTTACTTAGAATTTGGTCTTGCAAGGCCGTGGTCGCAGTCGAGATCACCACCTTGCGCTCTTCATCCATAGCCAAGGGCAAAACCGACACACAATACGCTAAGGTCTTGCCCGTCCCTGTGCCCGCTTCTATCACGCAGCTTGCAGGAGCACTGCTCCGCACCCCCTCCGCGCTCGTCTCAATGCTACCTAGATATTTGGCAATTTCCGCAATCATCAAACGCTGGCCGTAACGAGGACGAAAGCCATCTCGAGCAGTGAACGTGCGATAACAAGTTTGAATAAGATTTTTTTGAGCTTCAGTTAGCATTAAGAAAAACAGACCTACCGCAGAATTCTCGAACGTGAGCATCCGCATTAATGAGTGGAAGAAAACGAAAAGTCGCATAAATTTCGAAAAGAGACGCAAGAATAGCGAACTCAGCTGTGGTAATTGCGACAATGCAAACCCTATAATCTAAAGTGAAGCTAGTCTAACAAATAATCTTTCACGTAAGAATTTTTATTCTATTTGGCGAACCAAGTTGGCGATAAAAATTGGCTAGATCGTTTAAAGAACACCGCGTAACGAAAATAACCTAAAACCGGAACTCAGTGACGTATGAATTTTGAACTGAATGAAGATCAAATTGCCTTTCAGGACACCGCTCGAAAATTTGCAGAACACTCTCTTGCGCCTTTTGCTAAGCAATGGGACGAGCACTCCGAATTTCCAAAGCAAACCTTCGTAGAAGCTGGAAAACTCGGTTTAATGGCGATGTATATCCCAGAAGAGCATCACGGCATAGGTTTAGGGAGACTCGACGCAGCCCTCATCATGGAACAATTAGCGCGGGGCTGCACATCGACCGCCGCTTTTGTGAGTATCCATAATATGGCGTTTAAAATGCTAAGTCGTTATGGGCAAGAAGAGTTTATCTCAGAGTGGTCAGAGGCATTAGCTTCTGGTGAGAAACTAGCCAGCTACTGCCTTACTGAGCCGGGAGCGGGTTCAGATGCAGCATCACTTACTACTCGTGCTAGCCGTGAAGAAGACCACTACCTCGTAAACGGCAGTAAGGCCTTTATCTCAGGTGCAGGGTCAACCGATTTATTAATAACGATGGTCAGAACCGGCGCCCCGGGAGCCAAAGGGATAAGCTGCTTAGCGATCCCGGCAGATCTAGAGGGAATCAGCTATGGCAAAAAAGAAGAGAAGCTAGGTTGGAACAGTCAGCCAACCCGACAGATCCAGTTTGACAATGTCAAAGTGCCCGTCAAGAACTTACTTGCAAACGAAGGGGACGGTTTTAAGTTGGCAATGGAAGGTCTAGATGGCGGAAGAATCAATATCGCTGCCTGCTCAACCGGCACAGCAATGGCCGCATTAGAAGCCGCAACGAATTACAGCAAAGACCGTCAGCAATTTAATAAGACACTTAGCGAATTTCAAATAACTCAAATGAAACTTGCCGACATGCTGACAAACTTAACCGCTGCCAAACAAATGATTCGGCTAGCCGCATTTAAGCTAGACAGCAACGACGCAGAGAAAACCACCTACTGTGCGATGGCAAAGCGTTTTGCGACAGATATTGGCTTTGAGATTTGCGATGAAGCGCTACAGATATTTGGCGGATATGGTTACATCAAAGAGTATCCACTTGAACGCCACCTAAGAGATACTCGTGTCCATCGAATTCTCGAAGGCACGAACGAAATTATGCGCATGATAGTGGCAAGGCGACTGCTTAACGATCAGAACCTTCAACTTATTAACGATTAAGTTTTGCGGCAAAACAACGTGAACAACCACTCACGAGTAAACCGTCAGCAAATTCGCACTTTGGAGTGACCATGACAGAAATAACTAGCCCGACCAATATGATTCGTCTAACTGAACTTAATGCAGTTCTGCAAATCACAATCAACAATCCACCGGCAAACACTTGGACTTTAGAAAGTCTAAACGGACTTAGAGACGTAGTTCTGGGGCTTAAGTCCCACCCTAAAGTTGTGGCCTTAGTGATTCACGGAGAAGGCGAAAAGTTTTTCTCCGCAGGCGCCGACCTCAAACAGTTCGCCTCGGGCAATAAAGTCGCATCGAGAGATGTAGCCGAAGCCTTTGGTGAAGCATTCGAAGCGCTTGCCAACTTTTCAGGTGTTAGCATTGCCGCAATTAATGGTTATGCCATGGGCGGAGGTTTAGAGTGTGCACTA
>JAWUYI010000003.1:0-13879 GCA_034110885.1 Oleiphilaceae bacterium | reverse complement strand
TTATCTAAAGTGTATTGAAGCTACTATCGCTTCCGAATGTTAAAGACAACAGCAGAATTAAGTGTTGGCGCTGCGCATATGCGAGCGGCAACCAGAGTTTTGCCTGACGACCATAGAGAATTGGAACCACCTGATCCCATCCCGAACTCAGAAGTGAAACGATTCATCGCCGAGCGTAGTGTGGGGGTTCCCATGTGAGAGTAGGTCATCGTCAGGCTTCTAATACGAAACCCCAGTAGGTCTTCCTACTGGGGTTTTTTATTGATTAGAGAAAAACTGGCTTCAATCTTGGAGCGCGTTGGGTGATGCGTTCGGTTTCATCCCTCAGGCGTTGATTGCGTTAATGGCCGAGTTCTGATTTAGATTTCACTGGATATTAGGAATATATTGATGTTCGATAAACCAATCTCTATGTGCATCGACTATCCTTGCCTCTAAAGACTCGTCAATCTCATGATGCCAGGAGCCATGCTTACCGTTTGTGATGTGGTTTTTGTGATAGAGATTTTCTTGACTATAACGTTCATTGCTCTTTGATGACGTTTCAAGACTATCGAGTCGCCGCATTATTTCCTTCTCATCTATATTAGCGACGCCAAAAGCTTTGGCCAGATCCCTTATGATGTTTAGCTTCTTCTCAAGCATAGACTCATACTTAACGACATAATGCGCATGCTGAGTCCAAGCGTCGTAGTTTTTTCGAGCGCCGTCCGCATCTTCTAGGCTCGGTATGCTGCCGAAACATCGGGCATGGCTTGCGAGTGCGTCTCGGATATCGCGGAATGAGTAAAAAATATATGAGGCAAGTTTAACCAGACGTAGGTCGAAATCATGGACCTTTAACATCATTATTGGTTTGTCGGGCATTTTGTCCATGTCCCCTATCCATCCGCAGGTAAAATTCTCCGCGATCGCGCTGTCGCTTGTTAGAACTTCACGCGCTGCATTGAATATCCAAGTACTCCCGGATCTCGGCATGCTAGCGGCAAGTATGATGGTAGGCCTATTGCTCAAACTGTTATCCCTAAGTAAACTCGGTTTTTTCGGATGTAGATTGTTCAGTATAAAGTAAGGCATTAGCGTTAGTGTCCGAATTAAGTCACATACTCAAGAAAAAAGCTGTAGCACCCTTATTAAAATTTTAAACGCTAGGCTTGAATCTAATTCGTCCGCGCTTTTCTAGTGAAGTACACTTATTTCTCGGAACCAAAACGAAATCGTCTATGTCACTTTATCTCTGGGTCTTACTACTATTAACTTGCCTATTAGGTGCCATGTCACCGGGCCCTAGTTTAGCGGTCATCATGCAAAGTAGTATGAATTATGGGAGGACGGTTGGTTGGGTGTGCGCGTGGCTTCATGCTTTGGGGGTCGGCTGCTGGGCTTTGCTGACGATCTTCGGAATCGCGACGTTTCTCGTTAGCCACCCAGAGCTCAAGAGGATCATTGAGGTTGTCGGTGCTACGTACCTGTTTTTTCTTGCGTGGCAGATCCTCAGGACTAAAAACTCAACTCCGATCAATCGGGAAGATGGGTACGGTCAGGAAAACAGAATCAGCCCGGCTGCAGCTAGTTTTGTCATCGCATTTGTTAATCCGAAATTATTTTTATTTTTCCTCGCGCTATTTTCTCAATTTGTCTCAGATGGACAAGATTTGATTGACAAGTTATCTATGGCATTCGTAGCGATGTTAGTGGATGGCATTTGGTACAGTGTTGTAGCAACTGTGGTGACACATCATTCGATAAAAGATTTCTTAGAGCGTCACATTAATCGTATCAATATGGGATTAGCCGTCATTTTTATATTCATTGCTGCTAAGGTTATTGTTTTTCCTTAGGGCCGAAGCCGGCCGGTGTTGTTGGGATCGAGTTAATTCGGTTTTTAGCGATAGCAAGTTATTGTCGACTCATACCTTCCGTCAACGGCCGTAGCTTTCTTATGTTAACCTGTGAGTTACTCTGCTAGGGCTTACCGTGGAGACTAGCAATAAAGCATTAAAAACACGCAGACGATTTTAGAAAACAAATGTATGACAGTTTTAGTAGGGGATTCTATAGCGTATGTGGGTTAAGTTGATTGAAGACAATGTATGGTTGCTTACGGGCGCCGGTTTAGTTGTTATTGTGTTTCTAATCCTTATTATCAACAAACAGTGGAAGCTGCTTGTAAGAATCAAGCAAGAAAGCGAAGTGCTCGCGGGTTCTCGCACAGCGCGTTCTAATGAGATATTGTCTGGGATTAAGGTCTTATGCAAATCAATGGTTGATGGTCAAGTAGAAATTTCTGAAGGCTGTATGCGCGTGAAAATTCTACTGGATCATTTCGACCCATCCCTTCACTTAGACCCGCGGTTTACGGCGTTCATCGACGTTTATAATCAACTTGAAGATATGCCACGTTTTGGTGCGAGGAAGGCGGTTGATAAACAGTCCCTAAAAGTCCTCGACGCGCGTCGATCGGCGGTTGAGTTAGACAATAAAGACGCCGTTTTGGCTGCATCACGTTCTCTGATAGACCATATGGCTAGCCAAAACGGATAGAGGTGGCCCTTCCGATGAGGGTCTTACATCAAGAAAATCTAGATGTAATCGACTGGCAAAAGTCTGGCTCTGTCGCTCATAATAACTGGTTCCCTGGCTTCACTTTAGCAACTCCCTAATAAACATCTGAATTGTTTTCTGTTCGAGAGAGTGAGGTTCTCTTAAAAGTTCGCTTTTTACATAACTAAATGCTAACTTCTTGCTTCCTCTCTAGAAATTTTTGAAGTTTTTTGGAGGTCTTGAAACTTAATCACAAATAAGACGGAGGTGCATTATGATGCCTGCCCATAACGAGCATGACGAAATCATTGTAGTTGACGAAGCAAGTGAGTTAGAGAAAAGTGGTTATTTCTATCTTGAAAATCGTCAATTCAAAGGTCCGTTTGAAAGCCCCAAAAAGGCTCAATCAGCAGCTTTAGAGAATTGCACAGGCACTGCACAAGGTGAATGCCGAGCGGTTTATCAAGGAACGGTTCGTTTCAACCCATTGACTGAGCATAGAGAGCCTCTGGCTGATATGCACCAAGTTCAATTGCCTGAGTTAGAAACCGTTAATTAGCGAACACATGCTACGAATTTTAGAAAAGCGGCCACAAGCCGCTTTTTTTGTGCCTGACTATCCGCCAAGTACGGGAATGCTTTGAGCGAGCTCTTTCAACATCCGGTGGGCGCTAAGCCCCGACATCTGGTGCGGCGTAAACTCTGAGGAGTCAGAGTACTTAAGATTGATATGCCGGTTAATCTGAACCTCTCCTATATAGGCCATTCCCCATGAGGAAAACTCACGCTCGTCAATCTCTTCATAGCTCAATATTTGGATATTTTGATGTCTGTTGTCGCTTAGGATATTACGGTATATCGTGTTTACTGACGATCGCGAACCCTCTAAGCATTGAAGGAAATACGATTGACTGAACCCAAGTACTCCCGTAACACCCAGCTCGGCATTATTTGCCGCCGCACGGTCAATAATCTGCTTCAACCCTTCGCAGTCAAACGCATCTGTAACTGCGCTAGCATAAATTAAACGAACTAGTACCATAGTGCGTAACCTCTGTGAACGTAGCCAAACTATAGAAACACTTTACGCTACGTCAAGTTTCGCTAAAGAAACTGTTTTCGAATTTCGCTTACGAGTTCGTTGGTTTCTGCGACCACGTTACTATGAATGACAAAGGTTTTCTCCTTTTCTGCGGGAGACAACGGGTCATGGTGGGCTACTTGACGATCAACTACTGAAAAGTCGGCATCGGACGTGTCGTCGCCCGAGCTCTCCCGTCGGTGAATCCATTCTTCTATGACGCTCATAGCGGCTTGGCAGTCGGCTATGCCGAGCGGAACTCCTCGATTCGCTGCCTGTTGTTCAATAATGGCCCGCTGCCACTCCATTAGGCTCGTGGCGTCAACTACTACGCTAACCCCTGAGTCCAAAACAACCCCAGTGAGATCCGCTAAGCGATGATAAGTTTTATCTGTTCCTGCTGAAGCGTACATCTCTCTTGCGTGCGAATCGCCAGGGTGCTGTCGTGGGTCAATGCCGAAAAGGCGCTTTCGCTCGACATCAGATCGAATTCGGATCGCGCCGAGTTGGTCAACAAGCCGAAGTGCCACCGTACTCTTCCCTGTCCCTGAAAAGCCATGCATTGTGAGTACGAATCGATTCGGTAGCGCGGTGTAGCTCTCAGCAAGATCAATATATGACTGATACTTCGACCAAAGTGCATCCACTTCGTCTTGATCATCGGTATAGTCAGCCATTTCAAACAAGCTTATTTTAGCTCGAATGATTGCTCGATAGGCTTTGTAAAAAGGTAAGAGCCTTAGGCCTTCGTAGTCGCCGGTTACTTCAAGATAATGATTAAGAAAGCGATTGGCAAAGCTCTGCAGACCTCGTTCCTCTAAATCCATTACAAGAAACGCCATATCGCTGATCACATCGATCCACCGGAAACCTTCATTAAATTCTATGCAGTCGAATAATGTCACCCTATCTCGAAACAATGTGATGTTCTTAAGGTGCAAGTCTCCGTGGCATTCCCGCACTAGCCCATTTTTTTTCCGAGAAATCATTGTGTCCCCGAGAATCTTAAAGCTGGAAATTGTCCACTTCTCGAGATACGCGAGTTGTTGGATCTGCTGACTGTTTTGAAGACGCTCTCGAATCTGTTCAAAATTTTGAATAGCTGGGATAATTAGTTGTTCAGGGTGACCAAAACGCGTTTCTGATTCTGCACGCTTCGCTTCCTCATGAAACCGAGCTACACGCTCTGCAAGCTCATCGATGTGAAGAAAACTAAGTTCGCCCGAGTCGTGCAACTCGCTTAGAAGGTGACCATTCTTGAACTGATGCATTTTGACTGCATATTCAATTACATCTCCTGCAATTTCTTCAAATGAAGGGTAGGCAGCGGAGCCGTAGATATTTAAAACCCCTAGATACAACTCCGGCGCCGACCGCGAGTTTAAATTTAATTCTGCGTCACAATACTGTTTACGCGCAGGCAATGACGTAAAATCTAAAAACCCAAAATTAACGGGTTTTTTGATTTTATAGGCGAAGTCACCAGTCAAAATTACCCAAGATATGTGCGTTTCGATCAAAGATAGCTCGGAACATGCATGGGGATATATTTCCGGCTTTAATAGCGCCGAGATAAGTTCTGAGTTCATGATGCTTCCAGCTACTTGAGATCAGCTAATAATAACGGCATTAATGAGAAATAAGAAACTCTAACATGACATCCTCTAAGACCAAAAAACGATCTCTGTTTCGGTCACCTATAATTTACAAGGTACTGACCGTTTCAGTAATAGCGTTCGTTGCTTGGCTAGTTTATCTCGATGCACAGGTACAGTATAAATTTGAGGGTAAACGTTGGTCTTTACCCGCCCAAGTCTTTGCCCGGTCTTTAGAAATTTTTGACGGGCAGGCCTTAAATTTATCAAACCTTGAAGGTGAGTTGACACTTCTCCGGTACATAAAGTCAAACTCCGCATCCGCCCCAGGCCTATATACGATTAATGGGAAATCAGTCTCTATATACCGCAGAGCACATACTGCAGTGGAAGGCCCGCAACCCGACCTTTTAGTTAAGTTTGAGATTACTGGCGATGTGATTCAAGGTTTAACTGTAAATGGACGCGCTAGTTCAGGAATCGAAAATCTTGAGCCCTTTAAAATCGGTGGTGTTTATCCCCGAGTCAAGGAAGAGCGTGAACTCGTCAATTATTCTGATATTCCCCCAGGACTAATTGCAGCCCTGATCGCAACCGAAGATAAGAATTTTTATGAGCACTTTGGAGTTTCGCCTACCGCGATAGCTCGGGCAGCATTCGTTAACGTAAAAGCTGGTCGCGTGGTGCAGGGTGGTAGTACCTTAACGCAGCAGCTCGTCAAGAATTTTTACCTAACGAGTGAGCGTAGCTTATGGCGCAAAGCGAACGAAGCGATTATGGCGATTCTGTTGGATTTCCATTATTCCAAAGAGGAAATTCTAGAGACATATATTAACGATATCTACCTAGGACAGTCGGGCTCTACAGCGATACATGGTTTTTCGATGGCGAGTCGTTTTTACTTTGCCAAAGATCTATCCGCTTGCAGCTTAAATGAGTTAGCACTTTTGGTTGCTATCGTGAAAGGTCCCTCCTATTACGATCCGAGAAGACACCCTCAAAGAGCTAGAACACGACGCGATTTAGTCTTGTCTTTGATGAATCAGGATAATTGGATTACAAAAGCGGAAATGCTTAAAACCCAAGCTTTGTCGTTAAATGTCGTCTCCAAGCCGCGCTTTCAAAGTAATCGTTACCCTGCGTTTTTAGATTTAGTTAAAAGGCAGCTCGCGCGGGATTACCTTGAAGAAGACTTGCAGAGCGAAGGGTTAAAAATCTATACGACACTTGATCCGCAGCTACAGCAGGGCTTAGAAAAATCTGTACAGCAAGAGATGGATAAGCTCGACCCTGACTCGGCAACACAATCCTTACAGGCGGGTGCGATTTTTACGGCCGTCGGAACTGGAGAGGTGCTTGCTATCGTTGGTGACCGCTCTGGCCGTTATAGTGGCTTTAACCGGGCTCTTGATGCTGACAGGTCGATTGGCTCGTTAATCAAACCCGCAATTTATTTGACGGCTCTAGAGCAGCCAGAACGCTATCATTTAGCATCATTGATCTCAGATGAACCATTTTTCCTAGAGTTTGAAGATGGGGAAAAATGGGCACCCAATAATTTCGATGGGAATAATAAAAAGAGTGTGCCGCTTTTCGAAGGTTTAGCTGACTCTTTAAACCTAGCGTCTGCTCGTTTAGGGCTGCAGTTGGGTTTGGATAACGTGCATGCCACTTTGCGTAAACTCGGTGTTACCCAGAACCTAAACCCATACCCATCATTACTTTTGGGGGCTCAAGCGATGACTCCTTTCGAGGTGGCCAAGTTTTATCAGACCATAGCAAGCAATGGCTTTAATATGCCGCTTCGAGCTATAAGAGAAGTTACCGACGCCAATGGGCAGGTATTATCAAGATACCCATTTCAAGTCGAGCAAGTGATTGAGCCTCAAGCTAGCTATCTATTACAAAGTGCAATGCAGGAAGCAATGCGCCGAGGCACAGGTAAATCGGCCTATAGGCGTTTACCTAACGCTCTGAATACTGCCGGTAAAACAGGTACCACAAACGACTTTAGAGATAGCTGGTTTGCAGGTTTTTCAGGCGACTATTTGGGTGTTGTATGGTTGGGGAAAGACAATAACGAACCGACAGGTCTGACAGGTAGTTCTGGAGCGTTGAAGGTTTGGACCAGTTTTATGGCGAGCGTACCACAGTATCCTCTGTCGGTGCCGCGTCCATCTGGCGTTTCTCTGAAGTGGTTTGATAGCGAAACTTGGCAGCTAAGCGATGAAGGTTGTCGCGGCGCTGAAGCACTTCCCGTATGGGGCGAGGCTGTTGGCACCGAACACAAGCCCTGCAGTGTTGGTTTTAATTCGATAAAAGGTTGGTTTAAGTCATGGCTTCAATAACCACTGACCATCTTGGTTTACTGCATCACATACTGCGCAGTAGCGGTAATGTGCTTAAATATGGGGTGCTGGTTTTTATTGTTGTTGGGCTAGTTGCTTGTGCTTCACAGCAAGAGCAAAGTAGTATTGTCGGCGGCGAAAATAGCAGCGCTGAAGCACATGGACAGAATCAATCACCAAGTGCCTCTGAGCGATATCAGACCAAGTCGACATTCGTTCCGCCAGCCGTACAAGCGCTCTTAAATGAGGCTGAACTTGCAATGAATAATGAGCATTACGCGAGAGCTGAGAGTCAGTTGTCGAAGGCGCAAAGGTTGTCGCCAACCTTAAGTAAAACATATCTTTTGTGGGGGCACTTATACAAAGTAAAAGGCAGTGCCACGCATGCCGAACAGATGTATAAACGCGCTTTAAGTCTGGCGACCGACGAGACTCAAACTAGCCTCGCTGAGGCTGCATTGAACGCGCTGTTAACCGAGTAAAACTTATGGCATTAAATTCTACAATGTACCGCTTCTCTATAGATATTAGCGATTTAGATAGGGGCGTTTACGAGAATAAATCTGCGCATGTTGCCCTGCATCCTTCTGAGACGCTTGAGAGAATGGTCGTTAGGCTTTTGGCTTACTGTATAAATTATCACGAGCGGCTAGAGTTTACGAAAGGGTTGAGTTCGGATAACGAACCAGACCTCTGGCAAAAGTCGCTGAGCGACGAAATCGAATTATGGGTTGAAGTCGGCCTGCCTGACGCGAAACGCATGAAGAAGGCGCATAATCAAAGTCGACGCACTCGAGTGTATGCGTACGGTGGTCAAGGGGTTGAAAACTGGTGGTCGACGGTCAGTAAACAAGTTACTCAAAGTGACCGGCTTGAAGTATTTCAAGTGCCTTTGGCGCCTGTTGAAGAATTTGCGCAGAAGATAGAGCGTACCATGCGGATGTCAGTGATGATTCAAGATGGTATTGTCAACTTGTCTTGGGATGGCGGCATGCTCGAACTAAGTTTGCAAGAGTTAGGGGCTTAGGCGTGTGATCGATTTGGAAACCATTGCACTATCAGCGATTGTCGTTTTTTCGATTTGGTATTGGCTTAAGACCCGAGAGATCAAAGAAGCTGCTTATCTAGCGGCGCGAAAATACTGCAAAGAACATGAGCTTGAAGTGCTTGACCAAGCAGTGGTATTGAAAGGCTTACGTTTAAAGCGCAACACGAAGGGCAGTGTTCAGCTTCACAGGCGTTATAGTTTTGATTTTACTTCGTCGGGCGACGATCGATACGAAGGGTTCGTGTTCATGCTCGGTAATCGTGTCGAGTCTGTTCAGCTAGCAACGCATCGAATACATTAATTACGCCTTCGTTTTATTCCTCATTTGTAAAGCGACCACCTTTTAAGGCGCTTATTAGCTCGGAAAAATCGGCGACAAAGCAAGATTCAAATTCTACTTTCATTGTGACTTCTTTGCTGTAAGAGCAGTCAATGACACGTGCTTCGTGGATTGCCAGCCAGTGTCTTATGCGTTGCTCATCCCCAAACTCACATACCAAGCGTTTTACCGTATTATTTTTTGGGGTGTCTAGAGTTATCTGTTCGTAGGCCAGTTGGGTTGCTGCTGAATACGCTCTAACTAAGCCTCCTGCGCCCAGTTTTACGCCGCCAAAATACCTAACCACGATCGCGATTACGTCACCAACTTCTTTGTGCTGCATGACATTGAGTATCGGTTTTCCTGCGGTTCCACTCGGCTCGCCATCATCAGACATG
This sequence comes from Oleiphilaceae bacterium, assembly GCA_034110885.1. Classification (GTDB taxonomy): domain Bacteria; phylum Pseudomonadota; class Gammaproteobacteria; order Pseudomonadales; family Oleiphilaceae; genus PZPK01. The sequence continues at coordinate 4,546 of JAWUYI010000003.1, read as the reverse complement.
GCGACTAATTTTGGGTTTTCAGGGTTACCAATGACATAAGCCCAACAGTGGTGGCGAGCGTCAGGGTATTGCTGACGCGCGCGCTCGAGCCACTCCATGGCTTGCGATCGAGTCTTGGCTGGATGCAATTGAACGATGAACCGGCTTTTCTTAACCTCATACTCGGCGAAACTAGACTCTAAAGGGATGGCGTAAATGTTTGAGGCCTCTTGGGTTTATATAACTGAATTTGCGGTGCTTAATCAGTATAGTGCGAGCACATGATAATCCGTGTAGGGCTAAGTGCACAGAACTAGAGCAAGTGTATCAAAGACCTTCGCTTTAACGCATAATTGTCGCCATTAAAATGCTTTGAACATGCGCTTTTCGGTGTGTTCAAACGTTGAAGAACTCTCAGAAATAAAGGATTTTAGAGTATGAAGCCGCTTAGCTTAGCTGATCAGTTATTCTTATGGATGGAAAAACGCCAGCAACCAATGCATGTGGGTGGTTTGCACCTGCTTAGCTTTCCTGATGACGTAGGCCCCAAATATGTGACCGAACTTGCTGACTACATGAGCACCTTTCAGCAACCTATTACGCCATTTAATCGGCGTTTAGTGAATCGTTTTGGTCGTTATTATTGGGAAGAAGACAAGCAGTTCGATTTGGAACACCACTTTCGACACAGTGCACTGCCAAAGCCGGGTAGAATTAGAGAGTTGCTCTCTTTAGTTTCTGTTAAACACAGTGCCTTGATGGATCGCGAGCGCCCCATGTGGGAAGTGCACTTAATCGAAGGTATTCGTGGTCGACAATTTGCGATGTACTATAAAATGCACCATTGCATGATGGATGGTGTTGCTGCCATGCGCACGGCAATGCGCTTGATGTCAGAAGACTCAACGATGCGGAACCAACCGCCCATTTGGGCGATGGAACGAAGCAAAAGAGAGAAAGCGCAGCTTGAAAAGTCTGATGTTATAGATAGTTTAGTGAACTTGGCAGGAGAGGCAGGTAAGCAGATTTCGACTATTCCAACGTTGGTCAAAGAAGTAAGCTATGCGGTTAAACAAGCACGTTCCAATCCAGATTACACCTCTGCCTTTCAAGCACCGCCAAGTATTCTAAATAAGCGTATCACGGGTTCACGCCGCTTCGCGGCGCAGTCATATTCCAAGGAACGATTTACGGCCATCGCGAAGAAATCTGACGCGACCTTGAACGATGTGGTCATGGCCGTTTGTGGCAGTGCATTGCGTAACTATTTGCTTAGTCAAAATGCATTGCCAACAAAACCTCTCGTCGCGATGGTGCCAATGTCTATGCGCCGCGATGACAGTGAAACGGGTAATCAGATCGCAATGATACTCGCCACATTGGGCACGCATATTTCTGACCCCGATAAGCGGCTTGAAAGTATTAAACGTTCAGTTAGAGAATCGAAAGATCGATATGCGCAAATGACCGTCGAAGAAGCCATTAATTATACAGCGTTAACGCTCGCGCCGGCGGGTCTGAACATGCTGACGGGAATCTCAAGCAGACTTCAGGCGTTTAATGTCGTGATTTCAAATGTTCCGGGGCCGAAGAAACCCTTGTACTGGAATGGCGCTAAAGTTGAAGGAATGTATCCGGTTTCTATACCTTTGGACCGTATCGCATTGAATATTACCTTGGTGAGCTATGTTGACCACCTTGAGTTTGGCTTTACGGCTTGCCGCAGAACCTTACCTTCTATGCAGCGTCTATTAGACTATGTTGAAGAAGGTATTAAAGAATTGGAAAATGTTGTTGGAAAGCGTTAGGGCAACCAACTGCATGCAGTAACTTAGTGAGACTAATCATGACTGAAAAGAAAAAACCTGAAACGTATGAACAGAAAGTGAGTTATGGATTTGGTTGGCAGTTTGGCCGTCAAATGCATAAGAATATGTTTGAAGGTATGGATGTAGAAATGTGCGTGCAGGCCCTCAGGCACTGCTTTTCGGGTGAGCAGTCTATGCTGACTGACGACGAGTTAAATGAAGCCTATGACGCGATGAAAGATAAGCGCAAAGACACCGAAGCGCGCCGGAAAACAGATTTTAAAGCCCTTTGCGAGACGTTCTTGCAAGAGAACTCTAAGCGCGTTGGTGTGACCACAACGGACTCAGGACTTCAATTCGAAATATTGGAAGTAGGTGATGGACCTACTCCAAGTATTGATCAATCCGTGTTAGTGCATTATCACGGCTCGTTTATTGACGGGCAGGTATTTGATAGCTCGGTCACGCGAAACGAACCGGCTGAATTTTCTATTGATCAGGTTATTCCTGGCTGGACGGAAGCGTTGCTGCTGATGCCTCAGGGTTCTAAGTGGCGAGTCGCGATACCTTATCAGCTTGCTTATGGTGAAATGGGTGCGCCTCCTGCAATACCTCCGTTTGCAGCGTTAATTTTCGAAATGCATTTGATCAAGGTTGTGAATCGATAGCATCTGGGTGTCACAAGAAGTGTTATGTTCTTAAGACGAACATGACACTTCTAAACCTTTCGCCCATTCGGGAGGAAGATCTGCAAAATGTGCACATTGCTTTTTCTCAGAGAATGGGTGCGCGAGCGCTTCGTGAAAGTCTCTTACTAGGCTGAAATCGCCTTGCTCAGCAGCTTCGATCGCTTCTTGAGCTAGGTGGTTTCTAAGAACAATATAAGGGTTCTCGAGTTTCATTTTCTCGCTACGACTACTAGAATCACTATCTTCATGTTCCAAACGTCGCTCGTAGTCTTGATACCACTCATCAAAGGCTTTTATGTCTAAGCTATGATCGCGCAAAACCTTATAAGCGCGCGAGGGCTCTTGGCTTAGCTGACGAAAGAAGAAGCTGTAATCAAATCGGCACTTTTGTAGCATTTGGAGTGATTCAAAAATGAAGGTTTCGTCCAGTTCTTGATCTGTTGATAGCCCAAGCTTGCGTTTCATTCCGTCTAAAAAAGTAGTATTAAAACGCTTACTATAGCTTTCCAAGCCCTTGTTTAGGCCGTCTGTTGAAACAATAGGTGAAAGTGCCTGAGCAAGTACGCTCAGGTTCCATTGTCCAATCGCTGGTTGTCGGTCGAAGGCATAGCGGCCCTCTCGGTCAGAATGATTGCATATGAGCCCTGAGTTAACGGTTTCCATAAAACCATAAGGCCAAAATTCTAAAGTGGCTCCCAGAATCGACATGTTGTCGGTGTTCATTACGCCATGAGCAAAACCCAACCACTGCCACTTCGCAATCATGCTTGCGGTAGACTCGCAAACCAACTTGAACATATCGGCATAGCCTGCTGCCGAACTTTCCAAGCAAGGGTAATGCGTTTCGATGCAATATCGACAAAGCGCTTCGAGCAGGCTTTTGTCTTTAGAGTGGTAGGCAAATTCAAAGTGCCCAAAACGGATATGGCTTTTGGCAACACGAAGTAGCGTCGCGCCATGCTCTTTAGTTTCTCGGTAAACCGGCGTCTGACTGCTTACGACGGCAAGTGCGCGTGTACTCGCAACACCGAGCGCACTGAGCGCTTCGCTCGCTAAAAACTCTCTGATGCTCGAGCGCAATACCGCCCTGCCATCGCCGCCACGAGAATAGGGTGTCGTGCCCGCCCCTTTTAAGTGGAGGTCCCATAATTCGTTTTTGGAGTTGCGTACCTGAGTCATCAGTAGGCCGCGGCCATCACCTAGGTCGGGGTTAAGGTAGCCAAACTGATGGCCAAAGTATTTCATCGCTAAGGGTTGCCAGTGCGACGGAATTGCTTGCCCAGACAGAATGGACAGATTTTCTTGGTTGGCGAGTGAACTGGAGTCCAAATCTAAAATTTCAGCGCAGGCTTTGCTCGCAACAACCAGGGTTGGACTGTCTAAAGCCTGCGGGTTTTGGCGTGCATAATAGCCAGACGGAAGCGTCGAAAAATGTGTCTCTGTTTTGAGCTTGGTAATAGATGTATGTGCTTTGATCATGGCAGTTACGATGTCAGGAAATGATGTGATTAACAAGCATGTGCTTTATTCATAAAAATCGCTAGTCAGCATGGGGCTGCATTGCGTATGCTAAAAGAAAAACTAAGGGGTTGTTATGTCTTTAATGCTAGTCGGTATTGTCATATTTTTCGCTATACATCTTGTGCCAACGCGTGTTGCTTTGCGCGCCTCATTAGTTGAAAGGCTCGGGCCTCTTCCCTATAAGTTGCTGTTTTCAGTACTTGCAGCCTTGGGTTTAGTGCTTATCGTTATGGGTAAAGGGCAGGCGGAATTTATCGCCGTATGGAACCCGCCAGTTTTCATGCGACACATTACCATGTTGCTTGTATTGTTTGCTTTTATCCTGCTTGCTGCGACCTATATACCTTCCAATATTAACTCGAAAGTAAAAAACCCAATGCTTACGGCAACCAAGTTGTGGGCAGCGGGGCACTTATTGGCGAATGGCGACCTAGCCTCTATCGTTCTGTTTGGTAGCTTTTTGGTGTATAGCGTGATCGATGTCATTAGTGTGAAGAAAAGAGGTCTGACAAAGCCGTCGAAACGTTACTCCTACGCATTGGATGGCTT
>JAWUYI010000002.1:0-10016 GCA_034110885.1 Oleiphilaceae bacterium | reverse complement strand
TACCCCATAGTTTAATGAAGTTACATTTTCCTTAAAGAGCTTTTTTATGAAATATTCGATATATCTTTCTGGCGAGATCCATACCGACTGGCGCGAGCGCATTGCCGAAGGCATCAAAAACGCCAACCTAGACATCAACATCTCTGCACCAATCACAAACCACGAAGCGAGCGACGAAGTAGGCGTGCGCATTCTTGGCGCAGAAGATAAGGCCTTTTGGAAGGATCACAAAGCGGCCAAAATCAACGCCCTACGCACCACAACAATGATCAAGCAAGCAGACTTAGTGGTGGTGCGATTTGGCCCCCAATACAAACAGTGGAACGCCGCTTTTGAAGCCGGAATCGCCATTGGGATGGGTAAGCAAATCATTGTCATTCATGACCCTGAACTCACGCACCCACTCAAAGAGATCGACGGTGCAGCGAACGCAGTCGTCGAAACACCCGAACAAGTGGTCGAAATTTTGAAATATATCAAGGAATAAGTCCGCAAGAGCTTTGGCGCTTGGTGTATAATGCCGCTCTTTTTATTCGTGTTTGGCAAGAATATGAGCAAACGCGAGCAACAGTTTCTTATTTGTGGGTGGTCGTGGCGTGACAGAGCAATCCAAACCTGATGTAAAAACCTTTCAAGGCCTCATTATGGCTTTGCAAAATTTCTGGGCCAGCAAAGGCTGCGTTATTCTCCAGCCCTTGGATATGGAAGTTGGGGCTGGCACATTTCACCCAGCCACCTTCCTAAGGTCAATTGGACCTGAAACTTGGAATGCCGCCTACGTGCAGCCAAGCCGACGTCCGACGGATGGCCGCTACGGCGAAAACCCGAACCGCCTACAACACTACTACCAATTCCAAGTAGTCATGAAGCCTTCTCCACTAGACATCCAAGAGCTGTATCTTGAGTCTCTAAAAGCAATGGGCGTTGACACAACTGTACACGACATTCGTTTTGTCGAAGACAATTGGGAATCGCCAACGCTCGGCGCATGGGGCCTTGGTTGGGAAGTATGGCTTAACGGCATGGAGGTGACTCAGTTCACCTATTTCCAGCAAGTTGGCGGCATTGAGTGCTACCCCGTTACTGGTGAGATCACCTACGGCTTGGAACGTATTGCTATGTACTTACAGGGTGTAGACAGCGTCTACGACCTAATTTGGGCACACGGCCCAGGTGGCGATGTTACTTACGGTGACGTGTTCCACCAAAACGAAGTGGAAATGTCGACGTATAACTTTGAACATGCTGACGTTGAGTCGTTATTCAGAAACTTTGACACCTACGAATCAGAAAGCGAACGTCTTATCGGCCTTGGCCTGCCACTGCCTGCATACGAATTAGTTCTCAAGGCGTCGCACACATTCAACATGCTTGATGCTCGCCACGCGATTTCTGTAACCGAAAGACAGCGTTTTATTCTTCGCGTACGCAGCCTCGCTAGAGCCGTAGCACAATCTTATTTCGATCGCCGCAAAGAGTTGGGCTTCCCACTTGCGCCCGAAGCACTGCGCGACGAAGTTCTAGCAAAATTAGATGACGGACAATCAGACAAGGGGGGTAAATAACGTGTCTACCCAAGATTTTTTAGTTGAAATTGGCACCGAAGAGTTACCACCTAAGGCCCTTAAGGCCCTTTCTGCGGCATTTACACAAGGCATCATAGATGGCCTAAAAAACGCAGGGATCGGGCTCTCAACAAGCAAGGCCTATGCAGCACCGCGCCGTTTAGCCTTGCACATTAGTGCGCTTGAAACCCAACAGCCCGACAAAAGCGTTGAAAAACGCGGCCCATCAAAGCAAGCCGCTTACGACAATGAAGGCAATCCTAGCCGCGCCCTAATGGGGTTTACTAAATCGCTGGGCATCACACCAGATCAGCTAGAAGAAATGGAAACTCCAAAAGGTGCATGGCTTGTATACCGAAGCACCGAAGCGGGCTTAGAGACAAAGGCGTTGATTGGCGACATCGTTGCGCAATCTCTTGCTAAATTGCCGATCCCAAAGCGCATGCGCTGGGGAGCTCAAAAAGTTGAGTTCGTTCGCCCTGTTCAATGGGTATTAATGCTCATGGGCGACCAAGTGGTTGAAGGCGAGACACTTGGCATAAAACATGGGAACACAACCCGTGGCCATCGTTTTCATAGCCAAGGTGAGATCAGCATTACAGTGCCTAGCGAGTATGCCGACACACTTAAATCAATCGGCAAGGTCATCGCAGACTACGACGAGAGAAAGCAGATCATCAAGCAAGGCGTCGAGCAAGCAGCTAAAGCCGTTAACGGCCTAGCTATTATTGACGAAGACCTACTCGACGAAGTGAACTCTCTAAACGAGTGGCCAGTGCCCTTGCTTGGAAACTTTGATCACGACTTCCTTAATGTACCTTCTGAGGCATTAATTTCGTCAATGAAGGAGCATCAGAAATACTTCCATGTTCTAGGCGACAAGCAAACTATGCTTCCGCACTTCATCACAGTATCAAACATCGAAAGCCGAGATCCTGCACAAGTCATTAGTGGTAACGAGCGCGTTATCAGGCCACGCCTTTCTGATGCGGCTTTCTTTTTTGAAACAGACAAAAAGACCAGCCTTGAAAGCAAGCGCGAGTCACTCAAGAACATCGTGTTCCAAACTAAGCTTGGCACTATTTTCGAGAAGACTGAGCGCGTTGCAAACCTTGCCGGAAAAATTGCACAAGCTATTGGAAGCGATGCAGCGTTGGCTCAAAGAGCAGGCGAACTTGCCAAGTCAGACCTCGTAAGCGAGATGGTTCTTGAGTTTACAGACCTGCAAGGCGTTATGGCCTATCACTACGCTCTGCATGACGGCGAGAACGCAGATGTTGCGTTAGCGCTAAACGAACAATATATGCCGAAGTATGCTGGCGGACCGCTGCCAACAACCGCTACAGGTTGTGCGGTATCGCTTGCTGAAAAACTGGACTCTCTAGTCGGATTGTTTGGTATTAACCAGCCGCCAACTGGCTCTAAAGACCCGTTTGCATTGCGTCGCGCAGCACTAGGGGTCTTGCGCATTATCGTAGAGAAGCAGCTACCTCTAGACCTGCAAGATCTAATCAAATGGGCTGCGGAAGCGCATAGTGCACTAGAAAATGACAAGGTAGAGAAGCAACTACTCGATTACCTTCTAGACCGGTTCCGGTCGTGGTATGACGACGAAGGTATCTCGGCCGAAGTGTTTCTTGCTGTGAGCGCTCGCCGCCCAACCAAGCCCCTCGACTTCGACAAGCGCGTTAAAGCGGTCGCCGCATTTGATGCGATGAAAGAAGCCGAAGCCCTTGCCGCAGCCAACAAGCGTGTTTCGAACATACTGGCCAAGCAGGCGGACGCAAAAGCTGCAAGTGCGGTTAATCCAGAGCTACTAAGCGAAGCGGCCGAGTCCGACCTAGCAAACGCATTGAACCTAATGGCAGAAAAAACTGCGCCAATGTTCGAGCAAGGCAATTACGATGAAGCGCTCCAAACTCTTGCATCACTGCAAGGGCCTGTTGACCGCTTCTTTGATGACGTGATGGTGATGACTGAAGATCAAGCTGTTCGCGAGAATCGTCTTGCTCTGCTGCAGCAACTACAAGGGTTGTTTTTGAAGGTAGCCGATATTTCTCTGCTGTCTCGATAAAGCACCCAACTCAGACGAGGGCAAAGCCCTCAAACCAGAAGACCCCAAGCATTTGGTTTGGGGTCTTTTTTTATGCCTATTCAGGCTCATCGCACACAACCCATTCCATGCTAAGATTTATATTGGGTACAAAAAACACCATGGAGACAGCGTGCACATTCCTAGCAAGTTCAACAAAGACAATACGGAAGAACTTATCGCACTGATGCGAGAGTACCCCTTTGCCACACTCGTGACACACACACTAGAAAACGGCATCGACGCCCACCATATCCCGGTAAGCGTGCTCGAAGTGGATAAACGGCTGTGCATCAGGGCGCATGTTTCTATCGCCAACCCAGTATGGAAAGCAATACCAGATGGTTCAAACGTGCTCGTCATCTTTAATGGCCCAAACTGTTATATTTCTCCTAATCACTACCCGACAAAGAAAGAAACTGGCAAAGCTGTCCCTACCTGGAACTATGTGGTGGTGCATGCAAAAGGCAAACTATCGTTTATCCAAAATGAAGAGTGGATTCGTCAGGCAATTGATACCCTAACAAGCGAGCACGAATCGACTCAATCCGAACCTTGGTCAATTTCAGACGCACCAGAGTCTTATATTCAAAAAATGCTGCAAGCAGTAGTGGGCCTTGAGATAGAAGTCGAATCTATAGAGGGTCAATGGAAACTGAGTCAAAATCAACCTGAGCTCAACCAACACGGAGTCATTGCAGGACTGTCCAAAAACCAAAACACCCACTCTGAGTCGATTGCAGAGATGATACGTAGCAACATTGAACACTAAGTTAATAAGGGCATCCCAACTATGGCATTAGAACTGAGACCAAATTGCGAGTGCTGCGACAAAGATTTGCCACCAGAGTCAAACGAAGCGTGTATTTGCACATTTGAATGCACGTTCTGCCTGCATTGTTCACAGGGCATTTTAAATCATACATGCCCAAACTGTGGCGGTAATTTAGTAGCTCGGCCAATTCGCCCCGCCGCAGCACTTATCAAGAATCCAGCATCTACTGTACGAGTGCTAAAAAAAGAGGGCTGTACTTGAACAACTGTCTCGTGCATACCCAGCGACACGCCATGCAAATTGCCCAATGTCTGCCATACTGTAAGCACTTCCGCACTTAAGTTGACATCGACTTAAGTGGTCTTTACAAAGCGACTTAAATGACTAAAAAAAGCGTAAATCCAGCCCCCTCAAATGAATCCGTGAGACTCGACCTGCACGATGACAGTGAACGATTAAAACTTGTCATCGAAGCCACAGGCGTTGGGATATGGGACTGGCAAGTACAAGCAGGCATATTAACAGCTAATGACCGTTGGGCAGAAATTATTGGCTACACAATTGCCGAGTTAGAACCTTTAAGTTTTGATACTTGGGCAAACAACCTTCACCCCGAAGACCTGACTCAAGCAAAAGATCTATTGGAAAAGCATTGGCGTGGTGAGAGTGAGCTTTACCAGTTCGAAGCTCGAATGAAACATAAAGAGGGTCACTACGTTTGGGTGTTTGCTTCGGGCAAAACCGTTGAATGGGAGGAAAGTGGCGAACCAAGGCGTATGCTAGGTACACACTTAGACATTACTCAGCGTAAGAAAGACCATCACCAGTTCATCATGGCAAGCCAACTTTTGCATGAATCACAGGAGATCGCCCGCGTAGGCGGCTGGGAGTTAAACCTAGAGACAGGCGAGCTATACTGGACCGATGAGACCTATCGCTTGCACGATACAACACCAGAAGAATTTAACCCTACGGTAGACGCGGGGGTTGGATACTTTCTTCCGGAAAGTAGGGTAATAATATCCGACGCCCTAAACAAAGCCGTCAATGAGGGAGTTGGCTATGACTTAGAGCTAGAAACCCTGACGACCAAAGGACGAAAAATCGATATTCGTACGACTTGTAATGTCACCCAAATCAATGGGGTACCGGTTAGGCTGACCGGGATTTTCCAAGATATTAGTGAGCAAAAAGAAGTCCAAAGAAAGCTTGAATCTTCGAATAGAGATCTAAAGCAAGCAAACTCAGCTTTGCAACTATCTGCCCATTTTGACCCGCTTACGGAACTACCTAATCGCAACCTTCTAGCCGATAGAATGCAGCAAGCCATTGTTAAATGCGCACGAGGCAAGAGATCTATCGCAATTGCATTTATTGACCTAGATGGATTCAAAGCCATTAATGATAGCTATGGCCATAGCTTTGGTGATGAACTTTTACGGAAAGTTGCCACCAACCTATACAACGTATTACGTCAAGGTGACACCTTAGCCCGCATTGGCGGCGATGAATTTGTTGCGATTGTCTCGGACTTCGAGACGCCCGAAGATGCAAGCAGGCCTCTCAACCGAATGCTCGACGCCATTGCGAGAACTGTTGATGTCTACGGAAAGTTATTGAAAGTATCAGCCAGCATCGGCGTCACCTTTTACCCTCAAGACAATACTAATCCGGACCAGCTTTTAAGGCATGCAGACCAAGCGATGTACGCAGCAAAACAGCTCGGTAAAAATCGTTACCACATTTTTGATATCGCCCACGACGCAGCCATAAAGAGCAAGCAAGAAGAGTTAGAAAGACTTAAGAAAGCGCTTATTAACAACGAATTTATACTCTACTATCAGCCAAAAATTGATCTGCGCAGCAAGCAAGTCGTGGGCCTAGAAGCGCTTATTAGATGGAATCATCCCGATCAAGGCATATTGCCACCCAATACATTTTTACCGGTAATCGAACAAGACATACTAGGCATTGAGCTTGGTGAGTGGGTCATTAAAGAAGCGATAAGACAACTACAGACCTTGCAAGCGGCAACAAGCAGTTTACCTATTAGTGTGAACATCAGCCCTTTCCAATTGCAGCACGCAGACTTTGGGGAACGACTCGGCGAAATAATCGCTCAGAATCCATCGTTTAAAGCAAACAGTCTAGAGCTTGAGATATTAGAGAGCAGCGCACTAAGAGACATTGAACAAGTGTCTAGAATTATAAAAAGCTGCAATAAATTAGGCGTCACGTTTTCAATTGACGATTTCGGAACCGGTTATTCATCGCTCACTTACTTAAAACGGCTTCCCGCCGAATATTTAAAAATCGATCAATCATTTGTTCGAGACATGTTGTCGGACAAAGAAGACCTTGCCATTGTTCAAGGTATTATCGAACTGGCTAAAGCGTTTAATCTAAAAGTCATTGCGGAAGGGGTAGAAACCCCAGCGCATGGCGACAAACTACTGGCTTTGGGCTGCTACTTTGCTCAGGGTTACGGTATAGCCAAGCCTATGCCGGCAAGTGACGTTATACCTTGGCTTGCACATTGGAGCGAGAATGCTGAGCTAATAGACGCCACCCTTTAGCAAGTTTCTGAGGCGACTTAGCTCATATTACTAAGTAAAAGGGCATACGTTGAACCTCATAACACGTTAAGCTAGCCCCTCAGTATCCTGCAACTTAGACCTTGTGACCCAAGGACTATTGGCCAAACTTATTTTACCCCTAAGGTAACAACTGATGATGAACACCAAGATATACAAAACGGTCCACAGCCTTGCAGGCGAGCTAATGAAAGCTGCCAATGAAGACAAGCAAGAACAGTTCGATCTGCTCTATAGCGAGCTAAAGGCTATTTGCATTGACAACGAAGACACTGACAAAGACCACCCAGTACAATGGGAAACGCTAGCTGACTTCACCGAAGACCTTGAAGAGGCTGTCACAGGCTACGAGAAAGCCTTGGAAAAAGCCGCCGAAATCAATTCAAAGGACTTTATGTCATCGATTGCTTTTTCCATGGCGACATTGCAAATTCAATTGGGTCATACTGAAGCTGCAATTAAGAGCCTTGAAGCAGCAAAAATAAGCGCCAACAAAATTGAAGACAAGGAATTAAAAGCTGAAATACATGAACTCTTAGAAGAATTGATAGAGAAATAGATTAACGTTAATGAAAGTCCACACTGGATACTTTAACTTCACATAACTGCTCGGGAAAAACGATGAACAAAAAACAATTATATCAACAAAAGATGCAAGCCCAATTAGACGAATGGAAAGCGGAAGCAGATAAGCTTAAGGCAAAAACTTCCGGCCGCAGTGCAGATACACAGCTAGAACTAAAAAAGCAGATCGAAACCCTAGAGCGCAAAATTGCACAAGGCAAAACCAAGCTCGCTGAATTCGCAGAATCAAGTGAAGAGGCGTGGGAGACTGCAAAAGAAGGCATCGAGTCTGCATGGGGCTCCATTAAGTCCTCGCTCAATGAAGCCGCAGATAAATTCAAACGCTGAGTAGAACCACATGTCCATGGCGCTAAAATCGCAGCGAACAAACGTTCGATCAAGCACGATGAGTGATGAACAGTCGCGGGGCGAAGAACTGGCGAACAGCATAAGCCATGGCCTTGCGGTTATCGCCATGCTTGTCGGGACGCCTTTTCTTATTATCAGCGCGGTTCAGCAAGGCTCTATCGCGCAACTTATAGGAATGGGTGTATTTAGTGGGACCGCCGTCATTCTGTACCTATCATCAACGGTGTACCACGGACTAAGACCAGGCAAAACGAAGCAAACCTTTCAAGTTATCGATCATGCTGCGATATTTCTACTCATTGCCGGCACATACACTCCCTTCACACTTGGTGCGCTAAAAGGCGAATGGGGCTGGACGCTCTTTGGCCTGATCTGGGGGCTTGCAGCAGCAGGCGTTGCCATGAAATTGTTCGAAAGAAAACCCCACCCAATTATATCTACCGGGCTCTATTTATTTATGGGCTGGCTTATTGTTATTGCCTTCGAACCTTTAATTGCCAATGTGCCGACAGCAGGCATTCTTTGGCTCGTAGCAGGAGGGCTATCCTATACCTTGGGCGTAGTGTTCTATGCAACAGACTCCAAAATTCCTTATGGCCACTTTATTTGGCACCTCTTTGTGATTGGCGGCACCGCTTGTCACTACTTTGCAATTCTCTGGTATTCGCACTAACGAACAGCGCTGCTGATCACGACCGCTAGTGAACAAGCCTCTGCTAGCCTCGCCCGCCCTCTTCTACGCTTAAGCCAACTAAAAACACCCAAGTGCCAGCACTGAGAAGGGCTTTCGTCTTAGGAAATTATGCGTCATAGCAGAATAATCATGCTGTTTAGCGTTTTTCTAGCTGCGTGCAGCGAACCTGACGTTATTGCCCTGAGCGCTAAGTCGAGACCGACAAGTTGATTTCAAAGGTCAGGAAAAACATCTCCCAAAACCCTGCGTTGACCTTAGTTGCCGATATCGATCACTCCCGTTTAGCCCAAGAAGCTAGATCATCTATGGGGCCATTGACTCTAAAGACGACACGTTGCGCTTCGGTGCCGTAGACTTTCAGAAAAACGCAAGGGCACTAGGCATCAATATATTGCCATCCTACATGAACCTATTTGGCGGCCCTGCCCCTGAAGGAAAGGCGATGGCCGAAGCCCCTACTCTTGGCCTAGATGCCTTCTGTCAAAAGTTTCTAGTGTGGCAAGACGAACAAGGCCTCACGCACCTCTTGTTTAACGACCTGCTCGCGATCGCAGATCGACAGCAAACACCCAAAGCTATTGCACTTAGAATCATTGGCTACAGACTAACTAAGATTTTCCACGACGCTTTAGCACCTAATTAACAACGGCATCGCCACAAAAAGGGCTCTAAATATGACTAAAGATAAACTGTTTCTTATCGCAGCAGCGGAAGGGCTAACTCCCGTTGCTTTGACTTATGGTGCCTTTCCTTCGGAAAGCGTGCCATTTTTGTACGGTGTGGAAGTAAACAATGTAAGCACGATGCATATATTTAGAGCTGTTATGGGGCTTTATCTGGCAATGGTGGTTTTTTGGCTCATGGGTGCTCGCAATGATTCGCTCACCAAACCCGCCATATACAGCGTGGTCGTTTTCATGCCGGGTCTAGCAGCGGGCAGAGCCTTCAGTATGGCTGTCGATGGTATGCCATCACCAATGCTCAGCGTTTACTTGGTATTAGAAATTGGTTTCGGGCTAGTAGGTCTAATGCTGCTCAAAAGTGAGAAGAGTTAGGGCTCATCTATAACTTCTGAAATGCAAATAAACCGACCAATGTCGAAGCCCGCGGTTTCGGGTGGCTTTTCCGGCTAGTTCTTGGTCTAATCCGCCCACGTAAGCCGACTTCACATAGAGAGACCAACATTTGCTAAGCTATAGACATTCTTTTCATGCAGGCAATTTTGCTGACCTTCTCAAACACATCGTACAAGTTGAAATACTTGAGCACTTAATCCAAAAAGATAAACCATTTGAGTACATCGATACGCATTCTGGCGCGGGTATCTATAACTTGAAGTCGGCAAACGCCCAAAAACTGCAAG
>JAWUYI010000001.1:0-8048 GCA_034110885.1 Oleiphilaceae bacterium | reverse complement strand
ATCGGTGCGTTCGTGTTACCACTTACCAAAGTAGGCATAACCGAACCATCCACTACGCGCAAATTCTGAATACCGTGAACCCTCAATTCACTGTCGACCACGGCCATTGGATCATGCCCCATTTTACAGGTGCCTGTCGGGTGATAAACCAAACCTAAGCGGTCTTTACACTTTTGCAGCAACGCCTCATCTGACTCAACATCGGCTCCTGGGTGAATTTCTTCTCCACGATGTTCGTCAAAGGCCGATGTTGCCAAAATATTGCGCGCGACGCGTATGCCATTTACAAGTACTTTGGCATCTTCCGCTTCGGTCAAAAAGTTAAACTCAATTTTAATCGCATCACGCGGGTTCGCTGACTTTAGACTGACTTTGCCACGGCTTTTAGGCCGTAACACACACACATGCAAAGAATAACCATGTGCCGTCATTAAGCCTAGATCGCGACCGCAGTCATCGAAAAGCAAAGGCACAAAGTGCATCTGAATATCTGGCACCTCTACCTCTGGGCTAGACTTAAGAAATGCACCAGCCTGTGTAATTGAGTTGGCTAGGTTGCCTTGTTTCTTCGTCAAATATTTTAAGGTGTCAGGAAACGTTTTTAGCAAGCCCAATGGACTTGTCGAAAAACCGTCTTTCTTTTTACTTTTAACCAACACACAGGCGTCGGCATGTTCTTGCAGGTTTTTACCCACACCAGGCAAATCATGCACCACTGCAATGCCGTGCTGCTGTAATTCTTCTTTGTCACCAACTCCAGAAAGCATGAGGGTTTGTGGTGAATTGAATGAACCTGCACATAAGATCACTTCTTTTCTAGCGGTGACTTGATGTGTTTCTCCGCCCTGCGTGAACTCAACACCTTTCGCAGCTTTACCTTCAAATAAAATACGATCTACAAAGGCTTCGCATTCAACAAAAAGGTTTGGCCTTCCCATCGCTGGCTTCAGGTAAGCATGCGAGACACCGCAGCGCTCTCCATCTTTAATCGTAAACTGATAGTAACCCGCACCTTCGTACTGCGCGCCGTTAAAGTCGTTCGTTAAGGGATAGCCGGCTTGCTTACTGCCACTCAAAAAGCATTCATTTAATGGGTAGGTGTTTTGGGTGTTCGATACATAGAGCGGTCCTTTGTCCCCATGATAGTCATCGCCTCCCCGCTCATTCGTTTCACTCTTTTTGAAGTAAGGCAGCATAGCGTCAAAACCCCAGCCTTTATTACCTTGCGCTTCCCAAGAGTCATAGTCTGAACGATGACCTCGAATATACACCATGGCATTTACAGCACTGCTGCCACCGAGCGTTTTACCGCGCGGACAAAACACAGGCTTCCCATGGCGAATATCGGGAACAGACTCTGCGTCATACTGCCAGTTATACTTTTTACTAAACATAAAGTAGGCGAACGCACCGGGAATCTTAATAAACGGGCTTTTATCTTTAGGGCCGGCCTCTAAGACTAAAACACTGGCGTTGCCATTTGCGGACAAACGGTTTGCAAGCACACTGCCCGCAGAGCCAGAACCTACGATGACATAGTCAAAATTTAGATTACTCATATTTTTAGTGTGCTCCACGATTTTAGTGTGACCCATAAGTCTTGCCTCTTATTATTAGAGTGTCGGTATCTGTCGGATCGCGAAAGGCTAGCCGGTGATTTTATATATTTAATTTAGGCTAGCTAATATAGGCCTCTTGTAGACGAATGAGAATGTTGAAATGGGCAGCCTTCTTTGTTAATTTCGGACATAGTAGCAATGGCGAACGAACTTATCTCATCTAAGAGCAGAAAGTATGGCCACGCGGCACTCTATTATTGGCTTGGTAGAAATACTAAAGTGGATGGAACAACAAGGTTTCGCGCGCGAGTCTATATTGCTAGACACCGGAATCGACGACGCGCGTTTGGCGAATACCACTGAAACTTTGCTACCCCAGCAAGAGCTACAGTTTTATCGCAACCTTTTAAGCGTGTCAGACAATCCAAATATACTGCTCGAAGCCGGCTTTAAGCTAAAACTTGCCACCTACGGCATTTGGGGTTTGGCATTGATTAGCAGCCCAACGGTGCGCAAAGCCATAGAGCTAGGCATTCAGTTCGTCGATTTCACCTATACCTACAACACCATCATTTTCTTTGAAGAGGGCGAAACAGCAGGCATCCGTATCTCTAAGGCACAAGCGCTTGGCGACCTTGAAAGGCCGATGATAGAACGAGATATTTCTGCCGTTTATGTGCTACTGCAACACCTAATACAGCAAGACCAGCACGTCGATGAAATATTCGTTGGCTGGGATAACGACCATCAATGTCACTATGAGTCGTTTTTTGACTGCCCTGTGCATTTTGGACACGACGCAACCGAGCTACGCTTTACTCGAGAGTGCCTCGACTTAGAATTACCTCAGCACAATGCGCTAGCCTTACAGCTGTGTATGGACCAACTTGAGCAAACACGTCCGTCTTTAGAAGTAGGTCGCCAAAAAACGAAAGATTTTAACGCAGTCGATTGTGAGGCGGCAACAAAGAGTGGAACAGAAAATGGAACAGAAGATTCAACAGATAGCGTAAGGCGCTATCTTTCTAGTACGCCTTTGTATCGAACAAGCATGGAAAGCTGTGCCCAAACCATGAATATGAGCACCCGAAATCTGCGCCGCAAGTTAGAACAAGAATGCGCATCGTACCAATCTATTCTAGATGAATTTCGTTATGCGCTTTCTGACAAATATCTAAACGATACCGATATGACCTTGAACGATATCGCAGAGCGCTTAGGTTATAGCGACGCAGCAAACTTCAGCCATGCCTATAAGCGCTGGTCAGGCTCTGCGCCCCGCAGCAGCCACCACTAAAACGAATTAAACCAAAAACTAAAGCTCTCGTTTAAGACAAACGAAGATAGCATTGCCTAACTTTCCAGCCCAAGGTTCAATGGTCTCAAAATTATGTTCAAAAATATGTACGTCGAAGTAAGGCGCTAACAAGGTTTGCAAGTGCTCAAAATCTAGCGCCACCATGGTGTGCTGATCGTCCCAAACCTGAACCTCATTATTGCGGGTTTTGCTAATTCGCACATTCAATAACTGTCGATCGCCTTCGCCACTGTACTGCCAACCTGACTGAAACGAAAACACGCCTTGATCGTGCTCTAATGTATGTTTAATGCCCAAGCCATTGACAATTTTTGTCTTATCGACGGCATTGAAACTAAATAGGCCACCCGGTGCCAATGCTGCATGCACACTCGAAAACAAGTCTGAAAGTTTACTCAGAGAAGCGCTATAGTGGACGGAATACAAAAAGCAGGTAATCAAATCTAAAAGCTGTTCAACTCTAAAGTCGGCCATATCCTGCAAAGAGAACGACGCTTCAGGACACCGAGTTATTGCTTGATCGAGCATGGCTTGGTTGACGTCTAAGCCCGAAGAGTGAAAACCGAAATCGATGAAGTGCCGAACATGAGGCCCGGTTCCGCAGGCTACATCTAAGTACTCTGAGCCGCCGTTACCAAAAAGGCCGTGCATACGTTTTATGTATTGGCTTTGTTCCAAATAATTGATATCCGCGCACATCAAATCGTAGTACTCGGATAAATCGGAATAGAGAATATTTGGCATATCAGAAGCCCAGGGTAAACGGGCTGCGAGTATATAGCGGGGCAAGCTAGAATGCGCGCATTTTACGCGTCGTGCTGAAACCTTATTTCGCAGAACACCTGTTCAAATACGAACATTATGGAATGCCTTGAAAACAACGCGGACCAAACGAAAATAATTGATCATAGCTGCCCAAGTCCACATTATGGACCTGATGTCCTTAAGCCTAATGTGATTCTATTCGTTGCAGGCGAGTCACCTTAGCTCACAACAGCGCAGGCACCCAGTTATTCCACTAGGGTTTGCGCTTTTTGTTTTCTCGCCGATATAGCGCGTTTAAGAGAAGGCAAAGCCACCAACAAGAAGGCCAACACAAGCAAAACCATGGTTAGAGGTCGCTCGTACAGAAAACCAAAACCGTCATATAACTGCACACTTCTTGAAAAGTTATTTTCTAACATTGGCCCCAAAATAAAGCCAATTAGCAGAGGTGCTAAAGGGTAGCCAGTAATCCGGAATGCTGTCGCAAGCACACCAAGACCAATCAAGATCATTAATTCGGTTGCGTTGTTTTGCCCAATATAGACGCCCATCAAAGTAAAAAATAACACGAAGGGAATTAAGTAATTACGCGGCACCGTGAGTAGCTTTGCAATGTAAGGGATAAGAGGCAAATTCAAGATGAGCAGCACGAAGTTGCCGATATACATCGACATAATGACACCCCAGAATACTTCGGGCTGATCAACCATCAACCTCGGGCCTGGTGTTACATTCAATGCAACCAAGGCACCTAGCAATATCGCCGTCGTACCACTTCCTGGGATACCAAGCGTTAATAGAGGAACAAACGAACCTGTGCACGCGGCGTTGTTTGCGGCTTCTGGCGCAGCAAGGCCTTTAATTGAACCCTTACCAAATTGTTTCTGTTCTTCAGGCGTACTCAAGTTGCGCTCTACCGCATAACCTAAAAATGAGGCAATGGTAGCACCCGCGCCCGGTAACACACCGACTAAAAAGCCCTGAATAGATTGTCGCCCGATAACTGGCGCGATTGTTTTTGCCTCTTCTTTACTTATCCTAAGATTACTAATCTCGCTGCTTTGCTCATCTGCAGACTTAGATCGCGATAGATCTAAAATAAGCAACAAAGCTTCGGGCAATGCAAACATGGCCATGGCTAAGGTTATAAAGCCAATGCCGCTCTGTAGATCCATTATACCCATGGTAAATCGGGGAGCACTAAACAAGGACGACTCACCAATGGTCGCGAGCATCAAGCCTAAGACGGTCATAATGAGCGCCTTTCCGACCTGTCCACTCCCAGCAAACGCAGCAATAGCCGACAAGCCAAGCACCATTAAGGCAAAATATTCTGCAGAGTGAAACAGTAATGCAACTTCTACCAATGCCGGAGCGAAGCCCATTAACAGCAGTGCACCAATGGTTCCTCCACAAAACGACGCGATCGCAGCAATCGTTAAGGCTTTACCTGCCTGCCCTGCTCTCGCCATCGGGTAGCCGTCGAAGCTGGTTGCTACAGTTCCCGCAACGCCGGGCGCATTGATAAGAATGGATGAAGTAGACCCACCAAATATGGCACCGTAGTAGACGCCCGACAATAAAATCAGCGCAGCCGATGGGTCACCCAAAGTAATCGCGACGGGGATCATAATCGCGATGATCGACATGGGTCCAAGACCCGGAAGCATGCCAATGAAGGTGCCAATCAAGCAACCACCAATGACGATAAGGATCATTTTGAATGAGAATACGGTGGCGAGACCCGCCATAATACCTTCGAGCATCTTATGCACCTCCGTATATGAATGCAGGCCAGGGTCTTAAGAAGATGCCAAGCACTTGATCAACCAAGTACCAGATACCAAAAGACGTTAACGCTGAGATGGGGATAAGCACTTTAAAATTGCGTTCACCAAGTACGAACGCAGAAAGACTAATAAATAATATGGTCGCTGCTACAAAACCTAGAAACCTTAGCAGCAAAGCATAGGCAATCATCAAGGCAACAATCGATAAAGCACTCTTCCATTGATACTGACCGAGGTGATTAAAGTCTAGTTCTTCGCCCTTATGCTTGCCGCTCCAAAACACGAGTTGCATAAAGCCAAGAACAATACCAATCACAGAGATTGCTTTTGGAAAAGAGCTGGGCCAAACCGGGCTAAATTTAGCAAACACCGGCAGAGCATCGTCCATAACAAAATGCGCTGCGTAGCCATAGACCAGGCAGAAAATTAGAAAGATAAGTGCTAACCACCGCTCTAGTGTCATATTCACCTCTAGCCTTGTTAAAAAATCGCTCAAGATTTCGTTTACTCTTGAGCGATCGTGTTTGCCTTAACGCAAAAGCCTATAAAAAGCCCAACTTACGCATCAAGTCGCCAATTTGCTTTTCTTGGCTTGTTAAGAATGCCGTGAACTCATCACCAGGATTATAAATATTCACCCAACCGTTACGTGCACGCACGTCTTCCCACTCGGGTGTGTCATACATAGCCTTTAAAGCCGAAACATATTGAGCGCGTTTATCTTCAGGCAACCCTGGGGCAGCAAAGAAACCACGCCAATTTACAAACTGAACATCAAAGCCTTGTTCTTTTAAGGTTGGCGCTTCAACCCCTACATCAATACGTTCGGGAGCTGTCACCGCAAGAATTCGAATCTCTCCCGCGTCCGCGAGTGAAATGGCTTCTGAAAAACCAGTGGATAGAATCGCAATTTCACCCGAAAGTACTGCAGCCATGGCTTTGCCACCAGCGTCATACGGAATATATTTTACTTTAGTGGGCTCTTGCCCAGCGGCCTCAAACGCCATCGCAGCAACTAAATGATCCATGCTTCCCGGAACAGAACCACCACCTATGGCTACGCTGTTAGGGTTTTCAGTGAAGGCTTTCACCGCATCACCGAAGGTCTTAAATGGACTGTCTTTCGCTACAACAAAAGCCGCATAGTCACCGATTGTGCCCGCCACCATGGTGAGATCTCTAAAGTTCTGAGGAAACACGCCTGACAAAGAGCGAATCACGATAGGTGTGGAGTTCACCATTAAGGTGCCATAGTTACTTTTTGCGTTCTCTATAAGGTAGCCAATGGCTTTGCCGCCACCACCGCCGGACATATTTTCATAACTCGCTTTACCTACAATACCCGACTTAGTGAGCGCTTCGCCTGTACCTCGTGCCGTACCGTCCCAACCACCACCCGCGCCACCTGGCACTAGAAAATGTATGGAATCGAGCACCTGCTCGGCGGCATAGCTTGCTGAAGATAAGCAAAGCAGCGATAAGGCTACACCAGCCTGAAAGGTTTTTCTGAATTTCACGTACATGGGGCATGTCCTCAATAGGTAGTTTTAGGGCATCAAAATACAGCGAACAAAACTATAGTCCAATAATTGCAAACCTGCCTGTCGCTTCCATTTCAGCGTCCGTTTTTATAAAAGAACACAAACCACCGAGGAATACCTGAGCAAATCAATCAACTTTACAAATCTAGAATATGGTCTTTACTTGCTAAGCATTTTGATCAAAAACCACTCAACTCTTTTTTAGAGCTGAGTTCACTAGATAGATACTGGAGCCATTCATGTTTCGCAAAATACTTGGTATATGCAGTTTTTTACTCTTTTCTCAGTTTGCTTTAGCCGCAGATCTACAACAAATCAAAAACACCTATCTGGAAAATGGGCGAGCAATCGTTGATATGGTTAATGCTGGCAATATCGATGTCGCCGAAGTTAGAAAAAGAGTTCTGACGATTACTGAAAACTCAGTCATTCTGGCGCAGGTTTACATAGAGAAATACCCCGAAGGTAAAGCCTTGCTCGAAGAAGCGATTAATAATGTTGCTGTGCTGTCTAACAGCAAAGTTACAGACCTTGGACCGATGCAAAACGAGAGTTTCCAGCACATGGAAGATTATTGGCACGACATAGGCTACACAAAGGAAAAAGACTACGGCGTTGACATGGAAGATGAAGACAACGAGCACTTTACCGATCCCCTTCATGTGATGGTGCATCCAATAATGGTTTTACGTGCTGCACAAGACGGAAATGGCGATGCTATGAAGTCGGAAATGGAAGAAGGCATGGAGCAAATCGAGTTAACTGTAAACGCACTCTAAGCGTAGTTAGTAAAGTCGTTATGCGTATCGCTAAGCATGTACTGAAATGAGCAAAATAAGTACTTAAGTTCTTAAGCAAGTACTTAAGTACCTAGGCAGGAGCCGAGTTATGAAGAAGTCATTTATTCTCTGTATTCTAGTATTCTCTATTGGGCTTTTTGCGCTAGTCGGTTTAGTATTCACCAATCTAAATCAGGTAGCGGAGCAAATAGAGTTTGAGAAGAATACCTCGGCTCAGTTTTACCAAATAAGCGTAGAGGCTGACGCACAGCTTTTAGATATTAAGGCAAAAGTAG